>JAFGVG010000083.1 GCA_016938095.1 Bacteroidales bacterium | reverse complement strand
CGGGAGGTGTGGTATTTATAATTATAAACTCATTAAATGAATCGTCATGAATGCCATTTTTAAAGAAAGGCTCGAACTGCTTCAGCAAGAGTATAACGCTTTGATATCACGCAAAAACAAAAGGGTTGTGCCCGGTAATGGCATTTTCGAGCGTTATGAATACCCCATTCTCACGGGCGATCATGCCCCCCTTTTCTGGCGGTACGACCTGAATCCTGAAACCAACCCGTTGCTTGTTGAGCGGTTCGGCATTCATGCGGCATTCAATGCAGGCGCTATTAAATTCAACGGAAAATACCTGCTGATGGCCAGGGTGGAAGGTAGCGACCGTAAGTCGTTTTTTGCCGTAGCCGAAAGTCCCAATGGTATTGACCAGTTCAGGTTCTGGGACTACCCGGTTCAGCTGCCCCAGGTTCAAGATCCGGAAACCAATGTATATGACATGCGGCTCACCGCTCACGAAGATGGTTGGATATACGGAGTGTTCTGTGCCGAGCATAAAGATCCCCAGGCAGCGGACGGCGACCTGTCGTCGGCCATTGCCAAAGCCGGTATTGTACGTACCCGCGACCTGGTGAAATGGGAGCGGCTTCCCGATCTGGTATCGCGCAGTCAGCAACGAAATGTGGTGCTTCACCCCGAGTTTGTCAATGGCAAGTATGCCTTGTACACCCGTCCGCAGGATGGCTTTATTGATGCCGGAAAAGGTGGCGGAATCGGCTGGGCGCTTATTGACGACATTACCAACGCCGTGGTAAAAGATGAAAAAATCATTAACCACCGTTATTACCATACCATTAAGGAAGTAAAGAACGGCGAAGGCCCCCACCCGATCAAAACCTCCAAAGGATGGCTTCATTTGGCGCATGGTGTAAGGGGTTGCGCAGCCGGATTGCGGTATGTGCTCTATATGTACATGACTTCGCTTAATGATCCCTCGGAGATGATTGCAGAACCGGCAGGTTTCCTTATGGCCCCCGAAGGGGAAGAACGCGTAGGCGATGTATCCAATGTACTTTTCACCAATGGCTGGATTGCCGACGACAACGGCAGGATATTCCTGTATTATGCGTCTTCCGACACCCGCATGCATGTAGCCACCACTACCGTGGAACGGCTGGTCGACTATTGCCTGAACACAGCACCCGACGGATACCGTTCGGCTACTTCAGTGGAAACCCTTACCCAACTCATTCGCAAAAACCTCGATTATCTTTCGAAACAACAACCATAAGCCTTTTTTATAACCTGCCCGGAAAACCAACACAATTCACGTATGATGATGCCTGCTTATGCACAAAAGATGAAAGATGAAATGCGGGATGAACTAACCCGCAACATTTTGCCCTTTTGGATGCACAAAACCATCGACAGCGAATCTGGCGGATTTGTGGGTCAGATTGACGGACGGGGCAACGTGGTAAAAGGTGCTCCCAAAGGGGGAGTTCTTAACGCACGTATATTATGGACATTCTCCGCTGCTTTCAACACCCTGTCCGACCCTGCCTGCATGAATATGGCCAATTACAGCATGAACTACAGCCTTAACCATTTCTTCGACAACGAATACGAGGGCACATACTGGAAAATCGGCTATAACGGCAATCCTACCGATACCAAAAAGCAAATCTATTCTCAGGCCTTTTTTATTTATGCACTTTCGGAGTATTTCAAAGCCACAGGTGATGAACAAAGTCTGATTAAAGCCATCGACCTGTTCCGCCTGATCGAAGAAAAGAGCTTCGACAACAGGCTGAACGGCTATTTCGAGGCTTACAGCCGCGACTGGCAATTGCTCGACGACCTCAGGCTAAGCGACAAGGACGCCAACGAAAAAAAGACGACCAATACCCATCTGCACATCCTGGAAGCCTACACCAATCTTTACCGGGTATGGAAAGACAAGCAGCTGGAGGAAAAACTAATGAACCTCACCAACCTTTTCCTCGACAGGATCATCGACCCGGTTTCCCATCATTTGTTGCTTTTCTTTGACGAGGAATGGCATTCGCGTTCAAAACTGATATCCTATGGACACGACATTGAAGCCTCGTGGCTGGTGTACGAGGCAGCAACAGCGCTCAACAATAAACAACTGATTGCAAAAGCCAAAGACAGCTGTACGCTCCTGGCCAAAGCATCGCTCGAAGGCCTTCAGCCCGATGGCAGTTTGATTTACGAAAGAGACGACAGCGAAGGTATTTTTGATACTGACCGCCATTGGTGGCCTCAGGCTGAAACAGTGGTGGGACTGGTAAACCTTTACGGGATGACCGCCGATGAAACCTGGCTGAAACAGGCAGCGCAATGCTGGGATTATATTTCCAATAACCTGATTGACAAAGAAAACGGCGAGTGGTATTGGAGTATCCGTAACGGGAAACCCAATCTTGGCGAAGACAAGGCCGGATTCTGGAAATGCCCTTACCACAATGCCAGGGCATGTCTCGAAATAATAAAAAGACTATAGGATCAGTAACCAATCACCCACAACACCCTTTCCTCAAACGCGCATTTTTCGACCATTTCGATCAGGTCCATGTTCACGCCTATGAGCTTACGGTTGTATTCTTTCCAGTAGGTAGTCCACTGCGAATCACCTTCCTCGAGATTTGCAACAAACTCCTTGCCCATAAAACGACTGTTAATCAATTTAGTAAACTCAGCGGCATTTTTCAGTGCTTCAAAAACCCTGAGGTTGTCTTTCAGCTGATTTAACAACACAATGATTTTTCGCGAATTGTATTTGGTGCCGCCAAAGTAGTCAAACATCTCATTGGCTTCTTCAAAACAAGGTTGAAAAATGTAAAAAACAGGACTGTCGAGGTACTTTGATTCCTCGTCACAGCGATGGAAATTGTCGTTGTCACCTGTGATGTTAAACTCCACGAAGTTCAACAGGTCGGCATTATACAGTTCAATATGCATAGGGTTCATGGGTTGACTGTAAGGCGGTAAAAATATTAAATCCAATGCACAATTCAAAATTAATGTCATTGGGCCCGGATTTTTCACTATTTTTAGCACCTCACAAGAAAAAACATCATGGATCACGAATTATTCAGGCAGGAAGCCCATAAGATGGTCGACTGGATTGCCGATTATTATCAAAATATTGAACAATATCCGGTAAAGGCTCAATGTAAGCCCGGATGGGTGTACAGCCGCATTCCTGCTGATCCGCCTTTGGAGCCCGAAGAGATGGACACTGTTTTCAGCGATTTCAAAGATATTATTGTGCCCGGTATGACGCACTGGCAACATCCTTCGTTTTTTGCCTATTTTCCCGCCAACAACAGTTTCCCATCCATATTGGCAGAAATGCTCACATCAGCGTTGGGTGCACAATGCATGAAATGGGAGACTTCACCGGCCGCAACTGAACTTGAAGAAGCTGTTATGCAATGGCTCAGGAAAATGACCGGACTGCCCGAAAGGTTCGAGGGCGTTATTCAGGATTCCGCATCCACCTCAACGCTTTGCGCCATATTATCAGCCAGGGAACGGTTCACCCAATTCGGGAGCAATAGCAACGGACTGCATGCAACACCTGTCATGCGGGTTTACTGTTCGGGCGAAGCCCACTCGTCCATTGAAAAGGCCGTGAAAATTGCCGGGATAGGCAAGGACAATCTGGTAAAAATTGGTATGGACGAGGCTTTCCGTATGGACCCTGCATTACTGGAGCAGGCCATTGCCGGTGATATAAAACTGGGCTATCACCCGCTTTGTGTGGTGGCAGCTTTGGGTACAACAGGTCCCACATCGGTGGATCCGCTGCCTGAAATTGCTGCCGTATGCAACAAGTACAATATTTGGCTGCACGTAGATGCTGCTTTTTCCGGCTCAACCCTCATACTTCCCGAATTCCGCTGGATGATTGAAGGCATTGAACATGTCGACAGCCTGGTTTTCAATCCACATAAATGGCTTTTCACCAATTTCGACTGCTCTGCCTATTTTGTCAAAGACAGCGAAACGCTTATCAACACCTTCAAACTGGTTCCGGAATACCTGAAAACACAGATTCCTGAGCACGTAAACGATTATTCAAACTGGGGTATTCAGTTGGGACGACGTTTCAGGGCATTGAAACTTTGGTTTGTCATCAGATCGTTTGGTATAAAAGGACTTCAGGAAAAGTTGCGGGCCCAGATGGCCGTTGCACAGGAGTTGAAAACATGGGTGACGGAACACCCCGATTTTGAGTTGATGGCTCCGGTATTGTTCAACCTGGTGTGTTTCCGGTTTCACCCAAGTGATCTGAACGACGAAGTCAGCCTGGATAAGCTGAATGAATTACTATTATTAAAGGTAAACGGTTCCGGCAGCATGTATATATCGCATACCAGGCTGAACAGTAAATACACGCTCAGGTTGCAAAACGGCCAGACACATGTGGAACGGCAGCATGTGGTGAAAGCCTGGGATAAGATTCTCGAAGATGCTTACGCCATTTACCCATCAGAATTGAGCAAGCTATGACCGATCCCATAAAAACGGTGGAAGAGCTGTTCCGCAGGTGGAGCAGGGAAAAAATCACAGCCATTGAGCCATTGCCTGAATCGGGTTCATACCGCAGGTACTTCAGGATAAAGCATGCCAATGGAAGTGTGTTGGGCGTGTACAATAGCGACCGCCGCGAAAACGAGGCCTTCCTCTACCTCGGCACCCGGCTGCAGTCGGCCGGAAATCGTGTTCCCCATGTTTTTACCGCTGACCTCGATCAACATGTTTACCTGGAAGAGGATTTGGGGAACACTACCCTCTTCGATCACCTGGGGACCTTACGCAACAAGGCTTGCAGTGACGAAGAAATACTTGCCATCTACCGGAAGGTTATCGACTCCATGCCCGGGCTGCAGGTTCGTTCAGCGCATAATCTCGACTATTCCATGTGCTATCCCCGCTCGGAGTTCGACGTGCAGAGTATGATGTGGGACATGAACTACTTCAAGTATTGCTTGTTGAAACCGTTGAAAATTGGTTTTTTCGAACAGGATCTCGAGGACGATTTCGCTACCATTGTAAAGTGGCTGATTGAGGCCGATCGCAGTTCCTTCATGTTCAGGGACTTTCAGTCGCGCAACATTATGCTCCACAACAGCGACCTGTATTTCATTGATTTCCAGGGTGGACGCAAGGGTCCGCTGCAGTACGACCTGGCTTCGCTTTTATTTGAGGCCAAAACGCACCTGCCCGAAGAAATCAGGCAGGAATTGCTCAGGTATTATGTTGAAGTGTTCAGCAAGAACTTCAGTTGGTTTAACCCCGGAGAATTTATGAATTATTACTATGGCTTTGTTTACCTGAGGTTAATGCAGGCCATGGGTGCTTATGGTTTCAGGGGATATATCGAGCGAAAGCCGGTATTTCTGCAGAGTCTGCCATACGCAGTAAAAACCCTTACATGGCTTATGGAAAATAAACCGATACCCCTGGCGCTCAAGAGTCTGCCGGGTGTGTTTGAGGAATTGACAGGCCTGCCACAGGTAAAGGTGTACGAAGTGAAAAAAGACATATTTACCGTTACCATCAACAGTTTTGCTTATAAAAACGGCATTCCGCAGGACCATACGGGCAATGGCGGTGGTTTTGTGTTCGATTGCCGTTGCCTCGAAAACCCGGGCAGGTACGACGAATACAAAAACCTGACAGGGCGTGACCAGGCCGTCATTGATTTCCTGACCGGCAAGCCCGATGCGGAACAATTCATGTCGCATGCCTTTACCATGGTACGGCAGGCTGCTGATGTTTATGCGGCCAGGGGGTTCACACACCTGATGGTAAGCTTTGGATGCACAGGCGGCCAGCACCGCTCGGTATACATGGCAGAAAACCTGGCCGGATATCTCAGGAACAATTCAACGGCAAATGTTGTTGTTATACATCATGAGTTGGAGAAGAAGAAATAACGGAGGTAAAATCATTTGTCGGTATTAAACCTATGAAAGCCATGATACTGGCAGCCGGCAAGGGAACGCGCATGCTGCCGCTCACTGAGCATAAGCCCAAAGCCCTTATTGAGATTCAGGGAATTACGCTGCTCGAACATACCATACGCTACCTTAATTATTATGGTGTCACAGAGGTGATCATCAACGTGCATCATCATGCCGCACAAATAGTCGATTTTGTAAAACAAAACCAGTCTTTTGGCCTTTCCATATCCTTTTCAGATGAGCAGGATATGTTGCTCGAAACGGGCGGAGGGCTATACAAGGCAAGGCAATTTTTTAACGATAGCCAACCCTTTGCTCTTACGTCGTGCGATGTGATAACAGATCTGGACCTTAAGGCCATGCTGCAGTTTCACCAACGGCAAGAGGCACTTGTCACCCTGGCTGTGAAACAACGGAAATCGTCGCGCGACCTGATATTTGATGCTGATTACCGGTTATGTGGCTGGCACAACAATAACACCGGCGAAACCCGCGTGATAAAAGAAACAGAGCCGGTCATCAGACGTGCCTTCAGTGCCGTGCACATCATTAACCCGGACCTGTTCGGGTTGATTACCGAACGCGACCGGTTTTCGATAATTGATGTGTACCTGAGGCTGGCCGGAACACAAAAAATAGTGGGTTATGAGCATAGCCAATCGGAATGGTTCGAATGCGGCAAGGTCGAAAGTCTCGAAGGGCTGAACCAAAACCCGGCCATCGCAAAACTATACCACAACTATCACAGGTGAATAAAAACATGATTTATGGAAACACGAATAAATGAATGGAATGAGCAATTGGCCAACGCTTCGGCCGAGGAGGTACTGACTTTCTTTAACCGCGAATACGGATCTGCCATATGCCTGTCGTCGAGCATGGGTGTGGAAGATCAGGTGCTTACAGATATGATTATGGCCATCAATCCGCATTTCAGCATATTTACGCTCGATACCGGACGGCTGTTCCCCGAAACGCTTAACCTGATTCAGCAAACGCGTGAGCAGTATGGCACCAACATAAAGGTTTACTTTCCCGATTTCCGGCAGGTAGAAGAAATGGTAAGAGAAAAAGGCATTAACCTTTTTTACCAGAGCGTGGAAAACCGGAAGCTATGTTGCCATATCCGCAAAATTGAGCCCCTGAAACGCGCCTTATCGGGTATGAAAGCCTGGATAACAGGCATTCGTAAGGACCAGACGATCAACAGGTTTAATACACAATTGGTGGAATGGGACGAAAACAATGGACTGGTAAAGATCAATCCCTTGCTCCGGTGGTCCGAGAAAAAGGTATGGGAATATATACATGCCCACAAGGTACCTTATAATCCGTTGCACGACAAAGGCTTTCCGAGTATTGGCTGTCAGCCCTGCACCAGGGCTGTTGAGCCGGGCGAAGACTCACGGGCCGGCCGCTGGTGGTGGGAAGATCAGGGACATAAAGAATGTGGACTGCATGTAAAGGAGAATGAATAATGGCATTTTAAATGGTTCGCCTGAAGTAACCAATAGGGTCTGCATAACGTATAGAATAGATTAAAATACATCTGCCATGGCAAACGGTACTAGCTTTATCCAATACAAAGGAAAGGAAATCTACTACGTTGATTACTCCAACATTAAAACCAACGAAGAGTTTCTGGCCATTATCAAACAAACCAATGCCTTCCGGGAAAAAACAAAGGCCGAGGGAAAACGAAACCTGCTTATGCTGGTGGATATCACTGGCAGCTTTGTATATGGTGAGGTGCTTGAACAAATAAAAAAAGCCGGCAAACTAACCAAGGAGCTTACCGCCCGTGAAGCCGTTGTGGGTGTAACCGGCGGAAAAAAGATCCTGTTGAGAATTGTTCAGACCTTCTCAAATATGAGTTTAAAGATTTTTGACTCGGTGGAAGATGCCAAGGAATGGCTGATCTCGGAATAAACACACCACCGGGCTTTGCCAATCTACTCCAGCCCGGTCTCGGGCACAATTCATTTAAAAAACTTTGACTATTAGTCATTAATGTCTATTTTCGTACTTTGTTTTATACGGGTTTTTTTACAGCAATTGTACTGAAAATGAGCGACTTGAATAGTTCTGTTCGTAATGAACAAGTCGGTAATGTCCCCGACAATACCGATATTACGGGTTCCCCTGCGCCTATGGCTGCTGAAAACAGTCATACTGAAGCACCTGAAGATGTTTTGCCTGTCAACGAGACAGAAGAATTTCAGGGTTTTTTCGACGAAGATGAGGAAGAAGTGGTAACCGTAAAAGCCCCTGAAGCGGCTGAGGAGCAAACGCCTGTGGCCAAAACGGAGAACCTTTCCAATTTGTCCGCGATGGACAAAACCGAACTAATTGCGCTGCTGGGAGAACTGCTCAACAGCCAACCGGTAGAAACCATCATCAACGATGTAGAGAATATTAAAATCAATTACTATAAAAAGCACAAAGCCGAAATCGAAAAAAAGAGAAAGGCTTTTGCTGAACAAGGTGGTGCCATTGAGGATTTTGTGCCCGAAGACGATCCTCACGAATCGGAAATAAAGGCATTACTGCATAAGTACCGGGAGCTAAAATCCGACTTTAACCACCTTCAGGAAGAACACAAGCATAAAAACCTGGAGGAAAAATACAAGATCATTGAGGAGATCAAGGAACTGGTCAGCAATAAGGAATCGATCAACAAAACATTTCAGGAATTCAGGGAATTGCAGAAACGCTGGCGTACCATTGGGGCAGTTCCCCAGCAGCATGTGAAAGACCTGTGGGAAAATTACCACCACCATGTTGAAGCGTTTTACGATTACATCCGGATTAATCAGGAGTTAAGGGATCTCGACTTCAAAAAGAACCTCGAAGCAAAAATTGTCCTTTGCGAAAGGGCCGAAGAACTGCTGTTGGAAACCAATGTTGTGGAAGCATTTCGGGTGTTGCAGGAATTGCACGACCAATGGCGCGAAATAGGCCCGGTACCGGTTGAAATGAGGGTTGAAATATGGAACCGGTTTAAAGAAGCCACCTCCAAAATCAATAAAAAACACCAGGATCACTTCGTTGATCTTAAAAACGAACAGAAGTCAAATTTAGATGCCAAGACAGCCCTTTGCGAAAAGGCTGAGGAACTGTGCAACACTGAGATCAATTCGAACAAGGACTGGACAAAGTATTCCAATGACCTGATTGAACTGCAGAA
Source organism: Bacteroidales bacterium (assembly GCA_016938095.1). Taxonomy (GTDB): domain Bacteria; phylum Bacteroidota; class Bacteroidia; order Bacteroidales; family UBA10428; genus UBA5072. The sequence continues at coordinate 2,803 of JAFGVG010000083.1, read as the reverse complement.
GATTTGGAAAACCATTGGTTTTGCGCCCAAAAAAGATAACGCCAAAATATATAAACGTTTCCGTGAAGCCTGCGACGCTTTCTTCAACCGTAAACGCGAATTTTACGGTGTTTTCAAGGAAGAACAAAGCAACAACCTTCAGCTGAAGATTGATTTATGCGTTCAGGCTGAGACATTGCGCGAAAGCAGCGAATGGAAAAAAACCACAGAGGAACTGATTGCCCTGCAACGGCGGTGGAAAGAAATTGGTCCTGTTCATCACAAGCAATCCGAAAAGGTATGGAAACGATTCCGTACGGCCTGTGACACATTCTTTGAACGAAAATCAAAACACTTCTCAGAAGTGGACAATTCTTTCGGTGATAACCTCGGGAAAAAGAAAGCGCTGATTCAGGAAATTGAAGCCTTCGGCATTGACGGAAATCCCGGGGAATGCCTTGAAAAGCTTAAGGAATTTCAGCGTCAGTGGGCCGAAATAGGTTTTGTTCCGCTAAAAGACAAAGATGAAATCAATGAGAAATACCGTGAAGCCATCAACCGCAAGTTTGATGCCCTGCATATCGACGAAGAACACCGGGGCCTGTTGAAATTCAGGACCAAGATGGAAGAGTATCTCGATAAGCCAAACGGTCTGCAGCGAATCAGGCAGGAACGTGAGAAATGTATCACACGCCTGAAACAGCTCGAAAACGACATTGTTCTCTGGGAAAACAATATCGGGTTCTTTGCCCATTCCAAAAATGCCGAATCCATGATCAGGGATGTGGAATCGAAAATTGAAGGAACCCGCAAAAACATTGAAGTGCTGAATCAGAAGATCAACATCATTGACGACATAGATGATTGATTATATTCCGTTCTCCCTTATGAACATTGCTATACGATTTATTTGCATTAACCCTTTAAAAGTTGATACCTACTAAGTATATTTTCGTAACAGGCGGTGTGGCTTCGTCGTTAGGCAAAGGCATTATATCTGCCTCTCTCGCCAAACTGCTGCAGGCCCGCGGGTATATGGTCACCATTCAAAAGCTTGATCCATATATTAATGTAGACCCCGGCACTTTAAATCCTTATGAACACGGCGAATGTTACGTTACAGAAGACGGGGCTGAAACAGATCTCGACCTTGGGCATTACGAGCGGTTCCTTGGCATTCCCACCTCGCAGGCCAACAATGTAACCACCGGCCGCATATACCAGTCGGTTATCAACAAAGAACGCAGGGGTGATTACCTGGGAAAAACCGTTCAGGTGATACCCCATATAACCGACGAAATCAAACGCAGGGTAAAATTACTGGGCGGACGTAATAAATACGATTTTGTAATAACCGAAATTGGCGGAACGGTTGGTGACATTGAGTCGCTGCCCTATGTTGAAGCAGTGCGCCAGCTGAAATGGGAATTGGGTGATCAGCAGGTGCTGAACATACACCTCACCCTGGTGCCTTACCTGCAATCGTCGGGTGAATTGAAGACAAAACCCACCCAGCATTCGGTTAAAATGCTGCTTGAAACCGGTGTGCAGCCCAACATTCTTGTCCTCAGAACATCGCATGAGCTGAGCGAGGAACTCCGGAAAAAAGTTGCACTGTTCTGCAATGTCGAGCCCGACTCGGTAATACAGTCGATTGATGTCAGCACCATTTACGAAGTTCCCCTGCTGATGCAACAACAGGGATTAGATGCCACAGTGCTGCGAAAGATGGGTATGGAGGTAACCGGTGAACCTGAGCTAAAGCCCTGGAAAGATTTTCTGCAAAAACTGCAGCATCCCCGGTTTACCACACGCATTGCGCTGGTGGGAAAATATGTTGAATTGCCGGATGCCTACATTTCCATTAACGAATCGTTTAAGCATGCAGGTGCCATGAACGATTGCCGCGTTGAGGTCACCTACCTTCATTCGGAGCAAATTGATGAAAGCAATTACAAAGGCCTGTTGAAAGGATTCAACGGCATTCTGGTGGCGCCCGGTTTTGGCGACAGGGGCATCGAAGGCAAAATACTGGCCGCAAGGTATGCAAGGGAAAACAACATACCTTTCCTGGGCATCTGCCTGGGCCTGCAATGCGCCGTAGTTGAATTTGCGCGCCATGTGGCGGGGCTCGACAAAGCACATTCAACCGAAATGGCACTGAAAACACCTGATCCGGTAATCGACCTGATGGAGGCACAAAAGGGCATTACCGAAAAAGGCGGAACCATGAGACTTGGCGCTTATCCCTGTGTCATCCGGAAGGATACCAAAACATTTGAAGCCTACGGAACTGTTGAGGTATCCGAAAGACACCGGCACCGTTATGAATTCAACAACAAATACCTCGAAGCTTTTGAAAAACTTGGCATGATCGCTACCGGAACCAACCCCGAAACCTCACTGGTTGAGATAATGGAAATACCTGCACACAAATGGTTTGTCGGCGTGCAGTTTCACCCCGAATACAGCAGCACTGTGTTAAAACCACACCCGTTGTTTGTGGCCTTCATTAAGGCAACCCTTACAAAAGAAAAATAAAACCATTACATACAAGCATTGATAAAGATTTACGCATGGATAAAAATTCAATTTTCGGAATACTGTTAATAGCGGCGATATTAATTATCTGGGGCATTGTTCAGACGCCCGACAAACAAGAAGTGGCAAGGCAAAGAAGACAGGCCGATTCGCTGGCCCTGGTTCAGCAAAAAGCAATTGCAGCAGCTGATTCTCTGAAAGCCACAATGGTAACAGCCGATACATTACCGGTGGTAACCGTTAACGACTCAGCCAATACCGAGCAACTGGTTAACCAGTACGG
>JAFGVG010000082.1 GCA_016938095.1 Bacteroidales bacterium | reverse complement strand
TTGCCTGTCAGACCAACACCCCCGTCACTTGTGCAATACTGGCTGCCCAGCCCGCTAAAGCTGGCATTCGGATTAGAGGCGACAACTATGTCGCGTACCGCACTGTTACTGCAGGTTCCATTGCTGTATGTATAGGTTATGGGAAAACTGCCGATACCTGTTACTGCCTGGTTGAAGTATCCGCCTGCCTCAACACCGGTCCCGGAATAGGTTCCACCCGATGGGAAACCCTGGGTAAGCAGAAAGGGATCAGTTCCTTCACATACAGGTGCAAATGGATTTATACCAACCACCGGTAACGATTGTACGGTAAGGGTACGTGAAACCGACGAGGCACAGCCTCCCAAACCTACCGTGTAGGTGATGATATGTGTGCCCGGCCCGGCCGCAGCAGGATCGAATACTCCGTTTGCATCAACGCCCGGACCCGAAAAGGTTCCGGTTTTCGGACTTACATTGCCCGAGTCAGCGCTGAACAGCGAATAGGGCAGGGTATTGGCACATACTGACGAAAATGGAGCAAGTGAAACAGCCGGCATGTCTGTAATCGTTATGGTTACGGTTACATCGTGCGAGCCAATGGTACCGTATATGATGGTGTGTGTGCCTGTGGTTAGCCGGTTCGGATACAGGATGGCCACGCCGTTGGCAAGTCTCGTCAGTGCCGGTGCAGTTTCGTAACTAACGCCATCGATGTAAAAAGGTTTCCCTTTGGGCGACTCACCGGTAATGGTATCACCACCCTCGTTTGCACAATACTCTAGTGTGGGATTCCGCCATCCCGTAATGTAGGCGGCCTGGCCGGACAGATCAATTATAGAGGTGACAATGCAAAATATCAGTAGCAAATAGTATCTCCATCCGGGTTTCATGCCAACAATTTTTGTTCATATAAGTTACTGAATTCTACGATTGATAAGACATTTAGTTGGGTGATATAAATCACCGCTATATCGTAATACATTAATAATCAATATGAAATAATGTCGTCCGTTTTAAAGAGGGTTTTTTCTATCTTTGCCGCAAAATTTACTGTGCTGAAAAAGAAGGTCGTAGTTGGTATATCGGGCGGGGTTGACTCGAGTGTGGCGGCATTTCTGCTCAAAAAGCAGGGATACGATGTTACCGGCATGTTCATGATCAACTGGCACGACATCACCGGCACCTTGGCCGGTGATTGTCCGTGGAACGACGATCTGATATTTGCCGAACTCGTTGCCCGTAAACTCGACATACCCCTTATAACAGTCGATTTCAGCGAAGCTTACCGTAAACGGGTGGTGGATTATATGTTTGCCGAATACGAACAGGGCCGGACCCCTAATCCCGATGTGCTTTGTAACCGTGAGGTGAAATTCGACCTGTTTGTTAAAGCTGCACTCGATAACGGGGCTGATTACGTGGCCACCGGCCATTATTGCCGTAAGCAGGAGACACTGGTCGATGGTAATACAATATACCGTTTGCTGCAGGGCAGTGATCCCAACAAAGACCAGAGTTACTTTTTATGCCAGCTTTCGCAGCATCAACTTACCAGAGCACTTTTCCCCATTGGCGAGCTGCTAAAGCACGAGGTGCGCGACATTGCACGTGCTAACGGTTTGGCAACAGCCGAAAGAAAAGATTCACAGGGTATTTGCTTTGTGGGAAAGGTAGATCTGCCCGAATTCCTGAAACAAAAGCTTAAACCCAGAACAGGTCCAATCATTGAAATTCCTGCTGATTTGCCGTTGTACCAGGCCTATGCTCAAATTCACCGGGAATGGCTTATAGATGGCCGGGGACTCGATCTGCTGACAAACGACTTTCGTTATGGAACCGAAATGGGTAAAGTGGCCGGTTCGCACAATGGTGCGCATTATTTTACCATTGGCCAGCGGAAAGGTTTGCATATTGGGGGAAAGGCTGAGCCCATGTTTGTTATTTCCACCGACACCATTGACAATAACCTGTATGTAGGTATGGGGCATGGACATCCGGGGCTCAACCGCTGGGGCTTGTTTATTCCGCCAGCTGATATACATTGGTTACGGCCCGATTGTGCACTTAAACCGGGCGAAAGTAAAGGCTTTCTGGTGAGAATCCGCTACCGTCAGCCGCTGCAGCAGGCAACGTTGTTAATGAAGGAAGAAGGTCTCTACATAGTATTCGACCGGAAACAACGTGGCATAACCCGCGGTCAGTTTGCTGCCTGGTACGACGGGGAGGAGCTGTTGGGATCGGGGGTGATTCAGTAGGATGCTGGATACTGTTTATTGCATTTTCTTCGAAATTCGGCGTTCGGTGTTCCTTGTTCGGTGTTATTTGATAAGGTAATAAATAATGAAGGAATGAAATAATGAAGTAATGAAGTAATAGAAGACAAGCACCCTTCAAGGGTTTTCAACCGCTTGAAGGGAACCCGTAAAAACGATAACCTTGTTGATAGCTGTTGTTTTTTTCATTCTTTCATTTCTTCATTTCTTCATTCTTTCATTCTTTCATTGTTTCATTTTTTCATTGCCCTGATTTCCTGCCGCTAACTTCATCCATTGCCCGCAATCGGTTCCTGCTGGCTCAGACAGTGCCAACTGCCCAATCCCCAAATGATTTCCACCGAGTCGAGCCCGATAACCGGCCGGTCGGTGAACAGCTCGCCGAGAATGGCCAATGCCTGTTCATCCTGCCTGCAACGGTAAGTGGGTACCATTACACCCGCGTTGGCAATGTAAAAATTGGCATATGATACCGGCAATCGCTGACCCTCGTAATACATAGGCTCCGGCATGGGAAGCTCAATGACGTTGATGGGTTTTCCGTTTGCAAGTCGCATCCGGTTCAGCAGTCTGAGGTTGTTTTTGAGCGGCAGGTAATTGGCATCGTTTTGGTTATGCTCCATAACGGTTACCACGGTGTCCTCATTCACAAAACGGGTAATATCATCAACATGTCCGTCGGTGTCATCCCCTTCGATGCCGTCACCCAGCCATAGCACCTGTTCTGCCCCATAATAGGCAAGGAGGTATTCTTCTATTGCCGACTGCGAAAGCCCGGGGTTGCGGTTCTTGTTCAGCAGGCACGATGTGGTGGTGAGAATGGTTCCTTTACCGTTGAAGTCAACCGAACCGCCTTCCATGACAATACCCGGATTGAAAACCGGCATTCCCAGTAATGAAGCAACTCTTCCGGGGATGGCATTATCGAGTTCCGCCGGATACTTGCCGCCCCATCCGTTGTATTCCCAGTTAACAACTGCCCTTGGTTCTTTTGCCAAAGGGTTTATAATAAATGCCGGTCCGTGATCGCGGCACCAGGCGTCGTTGGTAGGGTGGAGGTGAAGTTGTATGTTCTGCATGTTTACCCCTGTCGCGCTCAGATCCTCACTTACCCTGGTTCGCATGGCTTCATCCACTACATTGATATTCACAATTTCACCTTTTGCCACCTCTTTAATGAACTGGTTATAATAGGGAAAAATGGTATGGATTTTACCCGGCCACGATGCTTCGTTGTGCGGATAGCTAAGCCAGGTAGCTCTGTGGGGTTCCCATTCGGCCGGGAAACGATAACCCAGGTCGCGGGGTGTTTGAATACCATTCATACGTTATGAAAGACTTTACGGTTTAAGGTAACGGTTGAGCAGGGGTTGGTAAGTGTCGACCCGGCGGTCGCGCATGAAAGGCCAGTGCACCCTGTAAAAGTCAGGTTCGGCCAGGTCTATTTCCACCACGCTGGTGTCGGGTTGGTGGTGCGGCGATTGGTAAAGGATTTTCCCAAATGGACTGGCTACAAAGGAACCGCCCCAGAACTTCAGGTCGTTTTCCAGCCCGCAGCGGTTTACCGCCACAACATGCACACCGTTGGCAATGGCATGGGCACGTTGAATGGTTTGCCAGGCTTGGTATTGCTCGTTATTTACTTCTTCGGATTGTGAGGTTGCCCAACCAATGGCAGTGGGGTAAAAAAGAATGCGCGCTCCCATCAGGCTTGTAATACGGGCAGCTTCGGGATACCACTGGTCCCAGCAAACCAGCACACCAATGCGCCCGAACCGGGTGTCAAAAACCTGGTAACCTGTATCGCCCGGCGTAAAGTAAAACTTTTCATAAAAGCCGGGATCGTCGGGTATATGATTTTTACGGTACTTGCCCAGGTAAGTGCCGTCGGCATCAATTACCGCGGCAGTGTTAAAATAAACACCGGCATCCACTTTCTCAAAAAGAGAGGCAATGATGACAATGTTCAGTTCTTTTGCCAACTGCTGCAGGGTGCCGGTTGTTTTGCCGGGCACAGTCTCGGCGTAGGTAAAATAATCGTAGTTTTCTTCAAAACAAAAATAACGTGTGAGAAACAGTTCCTGCAAACAAATGATGTTTGCCCCTGCTTCAGCCGCTTTGCGGATTTCCTGCACGGTAGCAGCCATGTTGGAACCGGCATCGCCGGAGCGGGTTTGCTGAAGAATGCCAATCTTAATGTGGTCGGTCTTTTGCACGGTATTTTTTGTCAAAAGTAGAGAAATTATTTGTTATTCACTTCCATCGGTATTTTGTATTGAATTATTTAGTAATTTAAAATGTATTTTTCAGCCAACCCGTATGAAAAAAGCCTGCCAATCTCATGGTGCCGGTTTTGTGTGTGCAGCAATTCTTTCCTTTTTTTGCATAGTAGATGGTTTTTCCCAGGAGAATGCACTCCGATTCAGGCACATTACCACGCGCGAAGGATTATTGTCTGATGATATCCGGTGTATTTACCAGGACCGCGACGGATTCATGTGGTTTGGCGGAGAGGGAAGCCTTGATCGCTTCGATGGAAGAAATTTTATCGATTATTATCAGCAAATCAGGGATACTTCGGTAGGTATATTGCAAAGTACCGGGTGCATTTGCGAAGACAGCTATAAAGGTATTTGGTTCGTTAATGACGTAAACGGGGTGGTATGGATGAATAAGGAAACCGGCCACAGCGAAAGGTTTCGTTATAACCCCGACGATCAGGAAAGCCTCTCCGGTAATATTGTGCTCGATATCCTCGAAGACAAGGAAAAGAACCTTTGGTTTGCCTCATATGGCGGAGGACTGATGCGTTTTAACCGAACAGACAGTTCTTTTACCCGTTTTTTGCATGATTCAACTGATGTAAAAAGCATCGGAAGTAATGACATCACTTCTATTGCCGAAGACAGGCGAGGTGGCATATGGCTATCTTCTGCAGATGGTTTGATGATTTACCGTGATCCCCAAACGGGGCATTTTGAGAACATACGCGTTAACCAGGGGAGAATTTTTGGACTGGCCCTATATACCATGCCTCACCTATATATCGACAGTAGCAACCATGTCTGGTTTCTTAGCGGATGGGAAGCATTCCGGTACAATCCGTCAGACAAAAAACTCAGAACGGTTAACCTTTTCCCCGATAAAAAGGATGTTTCAATTTTTGTTTTCCTCACCGGCATGATTGAATACGAGAAGGGCTCTTTCCTGTTCACCACGCATAACAGCGGACTTTTATGGTACAACGAAAAGAACGGCAGTATAAAAAATATAGCCAGTAGTCCCTATAATCCTTTCAGTCCGGGAAGCGACCGCTTATCCGTCATATGCAGGTCTCATGATGATGTGATCTGGATTGGCAGTTTCGACAACGGCATTAGTGTATTGAGTAAAAATACCCTGCGTTTTAACCTGTTAACTGACCTGGTTGGATTTGAATATTTGAGGCACGCAAATCATTCGATCTATAGCCTTACTAAATTACCCGATGGCCGTATCATTACCGGTACAGATAATAAAGGACTGTTTGTTTTCAACCCCAGTGGCTTTACCGTTGAACCCTTTCTGCCGGAGATGGGAGATTTCTCCATATACGATGTTTACAACGAGGATACTGGCAGGCTTTGGATATGTACCTGGCGAAACGGATTGTATTATTATGACAAGGCGTCGGAAAAGCTGGTAAAAGCAGTGGCAGATACTGGATTGCCTTTTATGCCGCAGGCTCAGGAGTCCATACGCCTGTTCAAGGACCGCAAAAACAGGCTTTGGTTTGCGCAAATGACGAACGGATTAATCATGTACGATCCGGTGGCTCGCAAAACCAGGCAGTTTAGTCCTGTGCCGAACGATACAACCACGCTAAGCGGCAATATGGTGTTTAAAATTCTGGAAGACAGTCGCGGACAGATATGGGTGGGTACAAACAACGGACTCAGTTATTATGACGACCGGCAGGGAAAGTTTAAACGCATTAAGCTTGTTGACGCAAGCGGAAGGGAAGCATCGAACGTATTAATATATGATCTTTTCGAAGACAAGGAAAGATGCCTGTGGGTTGGATCAACGGGCACCCTCCATTGGTACAACCCTGCGTCGGGAACAGTAAAGGCTTATCCTTACCAGGAAAACAATGCAAATTTCCAGGTAACCAAAATTCTCAGGGATGCAAAAGGATACCTGTGGCTGGGCACCAACGCGGGTATACTGCGTTTTGATCCGCAAACAGGTACCTATAAATCGTATGGCAGGTCCGACGGCATTCACTATCTCGTATTCAATCCCACTGTCGGTTTATCGGGGGAGAACGGACAGATGTACTTTGGTACTGCAAAGGGCATACTGGTTTTTAATCCCATGCAGATTACGGATGATACTGTTCCTCCCCGGGTTTTCATTACCGCTGTGCGCGTGAACGACGTACCGCTCAGTCCCGATACCCATGGTGCAATAATAAAAAAAACGATCCCGTATGTTAAATCCATAAAGCTGAATCACAAGCAATCGAATCTTTCCATCGCCTTTGCTGCGCTAAGCTACATCAACCCCGAGGGAAACCAGTTTGCCTACCGGCTCGAAGGTTATGATCCAGACTGGATAAGGGGTTCACGAACAGGAACAGCCTTTTACCCGAATCTTCGCCCTGGCAAATACGTTTTCAGGGTGATTGCTTCAAACAGCCATGGGGTTTGGAACCATACCGGACAGGCGCTATCGGTTCACATTAAACCACCTTTCTGGAGCACCTGGCTTTTCAGGTTATTGATTTTTCTGTCTTTAGTGGCATTGGTTGTTGTGGTTCACCTGACACGGACATTCGGACTGAAACAGCAAAAGTTGCTGCTCGAAGGATTGGTGAATGAGCGCACCGGTGCACTCAACGCCGCCAATGAGGAAATGAAAAGCCAGCACGAGGAACTTCTTCAGCAAAACGAGGAAATTTCAGCGCAGAATGAAATGCTCGCGAATATGGGTAATGAAATACTGCAGCAGAACGCCGAACTGGAGGAACACCGTTCACACCTGCAGCAAATGGTCGAAGAACGAACCCGGGACCTGGAAATTGCCTTGCACAAGGCCGAAGAATCCGACCGGCTGAAATCGGCCTTTCTGGCCAATATGTCGCATGAAATCCGCACTCCCATGAATGCCATTGTGGGATTTTCCAACCTGTTGAAAGACGATTCCATTGATCCGGCTGAAAAAGATGAATTCATTGATGTGATCAACGCGAATTCTGAAATTCTACTGGTACTGATCGATGATATTCTCGATTTATCACTGATTGAGGCCAATCAGCTTAACATTAGAAAGGAGACACTCCAAGTGAACGAGTTGCTCGATCATTTGTATTCGGCATTTTCGCTGATGAACAAAAAAAGCGGGCTGAATGTAAAGCTTAATAACGAAGTGCACGACCTCGATATCCGCATTAATTCCGACAGGGTCAGGATTAAGCAGATCCTTACCAATTTGCTGAACAATGCCTATAAATTTACCGAGGAGGGAAATATTGAACTGGGGTTGCGGATGAAAGACGAAAGCCTGCATTTTTATGTCAGCGATACAGGCATTGGCATCCGCAAAAACGAGCAGGATAAAATTTTTGAACGTTTCCGGAAAAGTGAGGAGAAAACCAATTCCCTCTTCAGGGGAACCGGGCTTGGACTCGCCATCTCACGGGCACTGGCAAATTTGCTGGGTGGGAGCCTAACGGTTGAGTCAACTTTCGGTCATGGATCGGTCTTTACCCTGATTCTTCCTTATCATCCACACACCGGTGAAAATCAAAAGGAGAAACCTGTCAGGCTTATCCACGATTCAGAGAAAACGGCAGGCAAACAAGTGCTTGTGGTAGAGGATGAACGGGCCAATTTTTTGTATATCAGCAAGGTGTTAAAACGCATGGGGACAGAGGTTCATTGGGCCGAGAATGGTCTCGAAGCGGTGAAGCTGTTATCGTCGGGTATTCATTTCGACCTGGTGTTGATGGATATAAAAATGCCCGTGATGGATGGTTTTGAAGCTACCAAAATCATCAGGGAAAAACATCCCGAACAGGTGATCATCGCGCTCACGGCCTATGCCAGGCCCGAGGACAGGAATTACTTTATGCAGGCCGGATTTCAGGATTATCTTTCGAAACCCATTAAACCAAATGATTTTACAGGTGTAATTAACCGGTTTATCTGAAACGGGCATCAAATACCTTAGCCCTATAGCGGATTAAACCTTGAGATCGAGAATGACCTGGTTTTTAAGCACATCGTCGAGGGTCTCGCGTTCACGGATAAGGTAATCTTTACCCTCGTGAATCAACACTTCGGGTGGGCGCAATCGCGAATTGTAATTCGATGACATGGTAAAACAATAGGCTCCTGCATTCAAAAAGGCCAGGTAATCGCCTTCACGAACTTCATTCAGCTTGCGATTCCAGCCAAATGTATCGGTTTCGCAAATATACCCCACCACGGTATAAATCCTGAGTTTCCCCTTGGGGTTGGAAACGTTTACAATGTGGTGGTAAGCATCGTAAAACATAGGGCGGATCAGGTGATTCAGTCCGGTGTTGACCCCTGCAAAAACCGTCGACAGGGTTTGTTTCACCACATTCACCTGTGCAAAAAAGAATCCTGATTCGCTTACCAGGAACTTGCCGGGTTCGAAGATGAGGGTTATTTCGCGCCCGTATTCCTTATAAAACTTTTTGAAACGTTTGGTAAGCTCTTTACCCAGGTCATCAATATTGGTGTGGTAATCATCGGGTTTATAAGGCACCTTGAAACCGCTGCCGAAGTCGACATACTGCAAATCCGGAAAACTTTTGGCTGCCTCGAGAATGATTTCGGCGCCACGCAGAAAAACCTGCACATCGAGAATATCAGAGCCGGTGTGGATGTGCAATCCTTCGACCTTAATGTTGGTAGCCTCAACCACGCGGTGAACATGGGGAAGCTGGTATGCCGAAATGCCGAATTTTGAATCGATATGGCCGGTGGATATCTTTTCGTGACCGCCACCCATGATATGCGGGTTGATGCGGATGCAAACCGGCACTTTACTGCCGTAAAGGTTGCCGAACTGCTCAAGAATGGATATGTTGTCAATATTGATACGTACACCCAGTTTAACACCTTCGGTGATTTCCTCGATGGATACACAGTTTGGGGTAAAAATAATGTCAGAGGGTTTGAAACCGGCCTTCAGGCCAAGCTGCACTTCCTGTATGGAAACAGCATCGAGGCCGCTGCCCAGCTTCCTGAAAAAGCTCATAACATTGAGGTTATTCAAAGCTTTACAGGCAAAATTGATTTTTACCGGGATATCCCTGAAGGCATGCAGCATTTTTTCGTATTGCTGCTTCATGCGTGAGGTCTGGTAAACGTAAACGGGTGAGCCGTATTTTTCAACCAGTTCAACTACATCTATTCCGTCGAGCTGGTAGCGGTTATTTACAAGTTTCATATGCTGTAATGACTATCTTTTTCTTCCTTTTTGCTGGACCTGGGCTTTTTTGTTCATATCGTCAATACGCTGCTGCCACTTCGACTTCTTTACAGGCTTTGCTTTCTTTTCCTCTATTTTTCGCAATATTTCCTTTTCATTCACAAATTGTTTGAACAGGTAATTCTGCCCGATGGTGATGACATTGGCCAAAAAGTAATAATAGTTAAGACCGGCCGGAAATTTGTTCAGCACAAACAGGAACATGATGGGCATCATGTACATCATGCTTTTCATGCCGGGCATCTGCTGTGTGGAGCCTGCTGTATCACTCATCTTCATTTGAATAATGGTGGATGCCGTCATCAGCAGTGTGAAAAGGCTGACGTGATTGCCGTATATATTGCTGAGAATGGGAATCACCGCATCCCACGAAAAGATGGAGTCAAAGGTCGAAAGGTCTGTGGCCCAAAGGAAACTCTCCTGACGCAATTCGATGGAGGTGGGGAAGAACCTGAACATGGCGAAAAGTATGGGAAACTGCAATAACATGGGAAGGCAGCCACCCATGGGGCTTATCCCGGCTTTCTTGTAAAGGGCCATGGTGGCCTGCTGACGCTCGAGTTCCTTGCCTTTAGGGTATTTCACAGCAAGCTCGTCGATCTGAGGCTTTAACACCTTCATTCCGGCCTGGCTGAGGTACGATTTATAGGTTAGCGGAATCAGACCTATTTTAATAATAATGGTGAGCAGCAGAATAATGATGCCAAAATTCCCAATAAACCGGCTCAGCCAATCGAATATGGAAATAATCACATATTGGTTGATCCAACGAATGATGCTTTTTCCCATTGAAACCAAGTCTTCCAGTTTATATTCGCTGTAATTCTTTTTCAGCAGCTTAAACTTATTGGGGCCGAAAAACATTTTCATTCGTATGGTTTCGTTTTCGAGCCGTTGAAAAGGCACACCTACCTCGGCACTGAAGTGTTTCAGGTGTTTATCTTCGTCGGGCAGGCTGGTGGATTGGAGCAGGGCACTGGAAAATGCCGATTCGGCAATCAATACCGACGAGAAAAACTGGTTTTTAAAAGCAAACCATTCCACCTGCGTGGGTATATCCATTTCCTGGACATCTTTGCTCTGGCGTCCCCTGAAGAAGTCAACATCTTCCTTATAGTGCCGGAAATAGAGCGCGGTGTACTGGTTTTCATTTGACCTTCCCTGTTCGTGCTGACGGGCATAAATTTCCCAGTTCATGTCAATTGCTGCAGGATCGCGGGTAACAATGTCGTTCATTCCGGCCAGCTGCAATGCAAATTTGACCATGTAACTGCCTGGTTCAAGCGTGTAGCGGTATTCGATATACCGGTTGTCCGAAACGGCAAGTCGCATAACCAGGCTGTCGGCTTTTTTGGTGGCATCGTGTGCCAGCGTGTCAGCCGCGGCAAAGTACATGTCGCTGGTGGAAATGGGTTTGTTTTGGTCGTAAAAGGTAAGTCCGAAACGGGTGGAATCGCCGGTGAAAAGTATCACAGGCTTGTGATCGAAGGTTTTATATTGTTTAATTTCAACAGCATAAGGCCGTCCGCCTTTGGCAGAAATGACCATTCTGATGACGTCGTTCTCAATGGTGTAATACTTATCTTCGCCGGT
>JAFGVG010000456.1 GCA_016938095.1 Bacteroidales bacterium | reverse complement strand
GAGCCAGAGATTGTGGGAAGTATGACTATTGATGCTTAATTAAAAAGGAGGAATTAAAATGTTATTACGACATACAACAAAAGACGTAAAAGAGAGAAAAGCTCTTACAGTAAACCCGGCAAAAACATGCCAGCCGGTAGGTGCAATGTACGCAGCTTTAGGTGTTCACGGTTGTTTGCCACATAGCCACGGTTCGCAAGGCTGTTGCTCGTATCACCGAAGCGCTCTTACCAGGCATTATAAAGAGCCTGTAATGGCTGCAACCAGTTCATTTACCGAAGGATCTTCAGTGTTTGGAGGACAGGCCAACTTATTGTCTGCAATCGATAATATTTTCAGTATTTACGATCCTGATATTATTGCTGTTCACTCAACCTGTTTGTCAGAAACCATTGGTGATGACCTTGGTCAGATTGTGAAAAAAGCAATGGACGATGGAAAAGTACCGGAAGGAAAACATGTTGTTCAGGCATCAACACCTAGTTATGTAGGGTCTCATGTTACCGGATATGCAAACATGGTAGAAGCATTTGTGAAATATTTTTCATTCAATACAAATGAGAAAAAACGCCAGGTAAATATGATTTCCGGTTGGGTTGAACCTGCAGATATGCGGGAACTAAAAAGAATCACTGATTTAATGAAAATTAAAACAGTACTTCTACCTGATACCTCGGATGTATTGGATACACCAATGACCGGTAAATTCAAAATGTATCCGAAAGGCGGAACAACTGTTGAAGAGATTGTGAGCATGGGCGATAGTATGAAAACGGTTGCAATGGGAGAGCGGTGCAGCAAAAAGGCAGCCATTATGCTCGACAACAAATGCAAAGTTCCATTTACAATGACTGATATACCTGTTGGACTAAGGGCAACTGACCGTTTTATTCAGGCACTTTCAACTGCGGGTCGGGTTTCAATACCTGATAGCATCACAGAAGAACGTGGAAAACTAATCGATGTGATTACGGACATGCACCAATACTTATATGGAAAACGTGTTGCATTATGGGGTGATCCTGATTCATTGATTCCATTAGTTGAATTCTTGGTTGACCTTGATATGAAACCGGTTTATATCGTTTCAGGAACTCCGGGTAAGAAATTCGAAAAAAGAATGGAAGAAATCCTAGGCGAAAAAGTACCTGAAGCTAAATACAAAAATGGTCCTCAGGCTGATATGTTCCTGATGCACCAGTGGATTAAGGAAGAGCCGGTTGATTTATTGATAGGTAACACTTACGGAAAATATATCTCACGCGACGAAGGTATTCCGTTCGTTCGCATGGGTTTCCCAATCCTTGATCGTATCGGACACAGCTACTTTCCAACGGTTGGTTACCAGGGAGGTATCCGGATTCTTGAAAAAATTCTTAATGAATTAATGGATAAGCAAGACGAAACTGCACCTGAAGAGTCTTTTGAACTTGTAATGTGATCTTTGCAAAAAACGCAAAATACTGCGTTACTCTCGTTTTGAAAACAGTCATTTACTAATGTAAACTCCTTGATTTTCAAAACTTCGAAAGCCTTGTCTTTGTCGTTTTTTATCAAAGACCTTATGAAAACTTACCCCGGGCTTAAGCCCGGGGATAGGAAACCAAGAATATGCATGGGCTTTAGCCCTTAACTTGAAATAAACAAGGAATATGTCAGCTTTTTTAAAAGATAGAGAAACGCAAATTGTTACCAAGGGTAAAGACAGTGTTGAAATAGCCTGTGATAAAAAAAGTCTTGCCGGATCAGTAAGCCAGCGTGCCTGTGTTTTTTGTGGCTCAAGGGTGGTTCTGTATCCAATCGCCGATGCACTTCATGTTATTCACGGACCTGTTGGTTGTGCATCATATACCTGGGACATTCGCGGGGCGCTTTCGTCAGGCCCGCAATTGCACCGACTAAGTTTCACCACCGATTTAAAAGAAAAAGACGTGGTTTTTGGAGGGGAGAAAAAGCTCTATTATGCACTTTCGGAGTTAATAGATAAGCATAAGCCAAAAGCTGCTTTTGTGTTTTCAACCTGTATTATTGGTGTTATTGGCGACGATGTTGAAGCGGTTTGCCGCCAGGTTACCCGCGAAAAAGGAATCGATGTGATTCCGGTAATGTCTGAAGGTTTTAACGGTACCAAAAAAGATGGTTATAAAATTGCCTGTGGTGCACTTCTGAAATTAGTCGGAACTGATGATTCATATGAAGCACCGACATATTCAATTAACATTTTAGGTGATTTTAACCTTGCAGGGGAACTCTGGATTCTTGCTGAATATTACAAAAAGCTGGGTGTTGAACTGGTTTCGTGTATGACTGGTGATGGCCGTGTTGATGAAATCCGTCGGGCGCATAAAGCATTACTTAACGTGGTACAGTGTTCCGGATCAATGATGCATCTGGCAAAAGAGATGAAGGAAAATTATGGTATTCCGTTCATGAAAGTTTCCTATTTCGGAATTGAAGACATGTCGGATGCATTGTACGAAGTAGCCCGCTATTTCAAAGATGAAGAGATGATGCAAAATGCTCGTGAACTCGTTCGTGATGAAATTTCAAAATTACTACCAGCTCTTCAACCTTATCGTCAAAAACTGGAAGGTAAGAAAGCTGCGATTTATGTAGGTGGTGCATTTAAAGCCATTTCATTAGTGAAAGCGCTGCGATTGCTTGGAATGAAAACAGTAGTTGTTGGTTCTCAAACCGGAAACGCAGACGACTACAAACTGTTAAAAGAACTTTGCGATGATGGAACCATTATCGTTGACGATTCCAATCCGAATGAACTTTCGGAATTTGTAAAGCTTACCGGGGCTAACCTATTTATCGGAGGTGTTAAAGAACGCCCGATTGCCCATAAACTTGGTCTTGGTTTTTGCGACCATAACCATGAACGAAAAGAAGCCCTTGCCGGCTATGTCGGTATGATGAACTTCGCTAAAGAAGTATATGCGTCGGTTACTAGTCCTGTTTGGAAATTTGTAAAATAGAAAGCCATGTTTGAAACCAGTTCAGTATTAATGAAT
>JAFGVG010000455.1 GCA_016938095.1 Bacteroidales bacterium | reverse complement strand
TGGTAGAATTTGAACATATTAACGTTCTTTAAGTCCCGTAGGGACGATATATATTCAGTATTTTTAAATTTGTCAAAGTAGAATTAACAGTGAGCAATTACTAATTGTTAATTGCCCAAAGTTACTCCATCGCCTTCATGAGTTCGTCAGTCATTTCGAGGTTGTGGTACACGTACTGTACATCGTCGACGTCCTCGAATTCCTCGATGATTTTCAGCACTTTCTGGGCCGATTCCACATCGAGTACCTTGGTATCGTTGGGGATTCGCTCGAGACGGGCATTTTCGACCTTCACACCCATTTCGTCGAGTTTCTTTTGAATACTGCCGAAATCTTCAACCGCACAGGTTATTTCGAACACATCGTCGTTGCGTTCGATGTCCTCGGCACCGGCATCGATAATGGCGAGTTCGAAGTCCTCGGCATTGAGCCCTTCGGCAGGTACGGTAAACAAGCCTTTACGGTCGAATATAAAACTAAGCGAGCCGTTGGTACCCAGGTTACCGTTGCGCTTGTTGAAGATGGCCCGGATATTCCCTACGGTGCGCTGGTTATTGTCGGTGAGACATTCGATGAAAACGGCAATGCCGTGGGGGGCATATCCTTCGTAGGTGATTTCCTGCAGGTTGGCACTTTCGTTGCTGGCTTTGTTGATGGCACGGTCCACATTTTCCTTGGGCATGTTGGCACCCTTGGCGTTTTGCACGGCTAAACGAAGCCTGGGGTTGTTTTCAACGGCGGCACCGCCCTCTTTTACGGCAATTTGAATTTCTTTTACAATGCGCGAAAAGATCTTACCTCTTTTGGCATCGAGGGCGCCTTTTTTACGCTTGATGGTTGACCATTTACTGTGACCTGACATAGGCAGAAGATTTATGTTTTTCAATTGCGAAGATGCAAAAATAATAATTTGCCTGAACTACATAATACTGTCAGGGTAAATTGTGGCTGAACTGTCTTAACATATATCCCCGGTCTGCTTTTTTTGAACAGCAGCGTGGGCTAGTTTGTTAATAAAGCTGACCATTGCAACCATAACCTGCCGGCCATGAAAAAGAAACTTCATCCGTTACGTACGATGCTGATATTGCCTGTTATTGTTGTGCTGACAGGCAGCATGTCCGCTGACGACCCGCGTTTTACCCGCATCAGCGATGCCCTCAACCGGTTTACCTATGTTTACCCGCAACAGAAGGTTTACCTGCATACGGACAAGGACGAATACCGGGGCGGCGAAAACATGTGGATAAAGGCTTACCTGGTAAACGGCCGTGACCATTATCCCGATACCCTGAGCACCAACCTTTACGTTGAACTGATAAGTCCTTACCAGACCAGGGTGCAGATAAAAATATTCCAGCTTTTCAGGGGGTTTGGCATAGGCGATTTTGTACTTTCGGATACCTTATCGGAAGGGCTTTACCAGCTGCGGGCCTATACTACCTGGATGCAGAATTTCGACAGCGACTACTTTTTTGAAAAGAATTTCCAGCTGGTTAATCCGCAGTATGTAAAGCAGATATCACCCCGTGAGGCCAGAAATAATAAAAAGGAACTGGCTGATGCCATAAAACTTGAAGCGCCTGTTGATCTTCAGTTTATGCCTGAAGGCGGACACCTGGTGAGCGGGCTCGAAAGCGTGGTGGGTTTCAAGGCTGTTAACCGGATGGGCATGGGCGCCGCGGTACAGGGCAAGGTAGTGGATGACAAGGGTAATGTGGCAGCAACCTTTTCGACGCTGCGCAAGGGGATGGGCAGGTTCACCCTAACGCCCGCTGCCGGCAGAAAGTACGTTGCGCTGATTGAGGCAGATGACCGGCAACTTAAGTTTCCCCTTCCGGAAGCCCTTCCTTATGGTTTGGTAATGCACGCCGAAAACGGTGTCAAAGAGATAAAGCTATCGGTGACATCGAATCAGCCTGTAGTGAGTGATCCCTCGGCCAACGAATTACTGGTGACCGGTCAGGTTGGCGGTCAGCTTTATTTTTACCAGGTGGTGAGGCTAAGCGATGGAAAGGCTTTGATAAATGTCAATAAAAACATTTTCCCGGGCGGCATTGTACAGTTCACCGTTTTTTCGGGTCGCAGCGAGCCCCTGGCCGAAAGACTTGTATTTCTGAACCGCAACGATTTCATGCGCATTCGGGTTATGGCCTCTGACACTTTTACCGACAATGGCATGCAGACAGCCGTTGACATAGAGGTACGTGACGTGCTCAACAGGCCACTGACTGCAAATCTTTCGCTTGCGGTAACCAGCGACAGACCTGAATCGCCTTATGTAAACCGCGACAATGTGGTGAGCAACCTGCTGCTTACTTCGGATTTAAAAGGATTTATCGAAGACCCGCTCGACTATTTCACATCTGTTTCTGACGAAAACATGCTGGCACTCGATAATCTGATGCTTACCCAGGGTTGGCGGCGGTTCGACTGGAACAGTCTGCTGGCGGGCAGGTATCCTATGATCCGGCACCACGAAGAAAAAGGGCTGACCATCAAGGGCAGAATCACGCACGATTTTTTCAATATACCACTCAAAAACTGTCGCGTGCAACTGTCGGTGATGGATGCCTATAACGATGTGTTTACCCAGTATACGTCGGACAAAGGCTATTTTTTATTCGAAAAGCTGGTGTATTACGACACCATCAGTGCAAAGATCGAGGCCTGGCGAACATCGGGCAGAAGAAACCTTGTCATTGCGCTGGCCGAAGAAAATCAGAGTCCTGTGATGGCTCACCAGGGCGAATACAGGCTCACCACTGTTTCGGAACGCGACCAGAAGGCCTACCGGCTTGAAGTATCGGAAGAATTACGAAAGGCTTATGCCGAAGAGCAGGAAAGACTGGCTGAAGAAAGGAACAACAACATTCTTACCGGGCCATACGGCGAACCCGATTATATATTGTATGCCAAAGACATACCGCAAACAAGTCCCAACGTGCTCGAGGCCATGAAAGGCCGTATTCCGGGGGTGAACATTGCTGGCAGCCAGGTGACGATCAGGGGGCCCAGTACCATTTACGGAAATACCGAGCCCTTATACCTGCTCGACGGTTCACCGGTGTCGAATGTACAATCGATACTGTCGATTCCGGTTGCAGATATTGAGCGTGTTGAAGTCCTGAAAGGGCCAAAAGCTTCGTTTTACGGTGTACGGGGTGCCAACGGCGTAATAGCTGTGTACACAAAAAGAGGGCATTACATGGTTCGTGGTAAGATTGAATTTGAGATGCTCGGATACCATTATCCCAGGGTTTTTTACCAGCCTGCCTATACCCCCGAAGATGAGCCTGAGGAACAGTATACCTTGTTCTGGGAGCCTGTGGTGATGACCAATGCACAAGGGAAGGCCCGGGTATTGCTTAATAAACCCGGTGTTCAGGGTAACTTCCGTTTTAACCTTCAGGGAATATCGTATATGGGGCATACCGGCTTCAGCAGCATGGTGATCAGCAATCATTAGTCAGTATTCCCGGTTTTCGGCATTGATCATGGGTACAAAGCGCACTGGCAACACCGACTGCCGGGAGAGGTGTCCCTGCTTTTTTACCAGCACCACCAGTTGCTGATAACCGTGCGAATCTACCGGAATGATCATCCGGCCCCCTTCGGCAAGCTGCTCGATCAGCGGCTGCGGCACATGCGAGGGTGAGCAGGTAACCATAATGGTATGGTAAGGTGCATGTTCCTTCCATCCCTGGTAACCGTCGCCTATTTTAACACGGACGTTGGTGTAACCCAATACCCTGAGCAGGTTTCGGGCTTTTTCGCCTAACGGGGCAATGATCTCCACCGTAAAAACCGAATCACACAATTCGGCCAGCACCGCTGCCTGGTATCCGGACCCTGTGCCTATCTCCAGCACGCGGGTTTCGGGAGTTGTTTTGAGCGCGGCGGACATGAACGCCACAATATAGGGTTGCGAGATGGTTTGTCCGTATCCGATGGGCAGGGGATGGTCGGCATAAGCTTCACCTTGCTGAAGGGGGTCGACAAAGAGGTGCCTTTCGACCTTGCGCATGGCGGCAAGCACCCGTTTGTCGGTAATACCGCGCGCTTCGATCTGTTGTTTTACCATTTTTTCGCGCTGTGCCCGGTAGTAGTCGACCGGTTGGGCGTCACCGCAGCACGATACGGTTGTAAGGAGTATGATCAGCAGGGGTAGCATACAGCAGCACTAAGGGTGGTTTGAATACAAAAGTACGATAACCGGCAGGCGATGTCAAGTAAAAAGGGCTGCAACTGCACCCGCGGATAACCTGACCGGCGCATATTGTTAATATGTTGCTGCTAAAAGTTTAAAAATCAGCCTAAAAATGTCGTAATTTTAATGAATAAGGAAACAAAAGTCCTGTGCACGATGTATACTCAACAGTTTGGATCGACTGATGATTTTGTGGTCACTGAAAACCTTACCCATAAGGATTTATGAACAGAGCGCTTATTTTAGCCATTCTTTTTTGCTGTGGTTTGCCGGTGAATGGTCAGACCCTGTCGCGGAACGACGCGTTGAAATTCGATGCCGACTATTATATGATGGAAAAGGACTTTGAAAAAGCCAAAGGCCTATACCTTACCATATTGAAAACAGAGCCTGATAATGCCGATGTAAAATACCGGCTGGGAATCTGTTACCTGAACTCCGACGGCGAAAAAGACAAGGCGCTGACTTACCTCGAGGAAGCGGCCCAGAAAGTATCAGAAAAGTATAATCCAAGTTCTTTAAAGGAAGAAAACGCACCCCCCGATGCTTATTTTTTACTGGGCAGTGCGTACAGGATCAGCAATGAACCCGACAAGGCCATTGCGGCCTATATGCGTTACCGCGAAACGCTTGACCCGAAAGACGAGTATAACCTGGCGGTTACCGACCAGTATATCCGAAGCTGCAACCTGGCAAAAGAGATGCAGGCCAACCCACGAAATTTTACCCTGCTTAACCTGGGGGCACCCGTAAATACCGATCAGCCTAATTTCAACGCTGTGGTTTCGGGTGATGGCAAAACGCTGTTTTATACTTCGCCGGGACGGCAGGGGTATGAAATTTTCACCTCGGAACAGACCAACGATACCTGGTCGGCTCCCCGGAATGTCACCCAGGCTCTGGGTACTGGCAGGTACATGAAAACATGCGACCTGTCGTTTGACGGGCAAACATTGCTGCTGGTACTTGACGATCCCATGAACGCGGATATTTTTGTGAGCCGTTTCAGCAAGGGCAGATGGTCGAAGGCCGAGTCCGTCGGCAAGGAAATCAATACGAAGATGAACGAAACGCATGCCAGTCTGTCGGCAGACGGTAAAGTCCTTTACTTCACCAGTAACCGGAAAGGTGGCGTGGGAGACCTGGACATTTACAAAGCAGAGCCTGGTGAAAAAGGAGGGTGGGGAAAGGCAGTGAACCTGGGGCCGGAAATCAATACGCCCTTTAACGAAGAAACACCGTTTGTCAGCGACGACGGAACCGTTTTGTATTTCAGTTCGGAGGGGCATACCAGCATGGGAGGTTATGATATTTTCCGCTACCATTTGGAGGATCCCGGTCGGGGTGTTATAAATATGGGTTATCCGCTGAATACAACCGACAATGACCTGTTTTATGTTCCGTTTGGCGACGGGTCACTGGGCTATTACGCTTATAACGGCGACGATTCATATGGCGGCAGGGACATTTACCAGGTGATGGTACCCCCGGAGGTTGAAGAGCCGGTTGAGCTGGCGGTGGCGGAACCTGCGCCTGTGGAAGTTGTTTCAGAAACGGTACCGGCCGAACCGGTAATGACTGAGGAGCCGGCAACAGAAGCGCCTGTTGCTGAAATCGCACCGGATGAACCCCTTGTTGAAGAACCTTTACCTGAGGAGGTTACCCGGGTGGCCGAAGTAATTGCCGAACCGATAGTTGCGGAAGAAGCACCGGTTGAAAGTATACCGGTTGAGGAGGTTCCCGCAATCAGCAACGATTACGGTGCCGAAACATTTGCCGCCGCATTTTACCGTGTTCAGATCATGGCTTTACGCAAACCGGTTGATATGGCTCAGTTTAAAGGCGTTAGCGGGGTTACCCTAATGCAGGGTGCGGATAACTGGTATCGCTACCTGGTGGGCGCCACAACGGATTTGGCTGAAGCCGGGCAATTGCTGCAGCAAATTATAGCACAGGGATATACGGATGCTTTTATACGCCGTTATCCCTTTGTTCCCCGTTTTACCATTCAGGTGATGGCTGTACCGGGACCCGTGGCAGACCTTTTGCCGTTTGCCAGTCTGAAAGAATTGTCAGTAGTGCGTGGAGCCGATGGTTTTTGCCGGTATACCACGGGTGAATTTACCACGCGCGAAGCGGCGCTTGCCGAGCTTGAAAGGGTGAAAGCGATGGGTTACAAACAGGCCTTCACCACCGTTATCCGCAATCCATAATTATTTTTTTTTGACGCAACCTCAGGGCGGTAAATAACATCTATAGGTTCAGAAAGATCCTTTCCGGGAAAAACCAGGTTAGGTAAAGCATGGCAATTTGGCAATAAGGAAGCTTAGGGTACAGGTATGGAATTCAGGTACGAAGCCGGGTTAGTTCGTCGCTGAAATCGAGAAAAGGATACTGTGCCACAAGTGATTCGATTTTCTTAATGGTGTTCAGGCGAAATTCCGCATGGTTAGTTGTTGCAGTATGCATTGGCCGGTGGCCGGCTGCTTTGATAACGGCAGCCACACCGGCCATAATTTTTACCGCAGTTTCGGAAATGCAGGTTTCGCAAAACCTTTCCCATGTATAGTTGATTCCCTGTTCGCCCGGATGGAGCATATCGGTTGCATAATAACGATAATCGCGCAATTCGTCCATAAAAATTTCATAAGCAGGAAAGTACCAGGCCCGGGGGTGTTGTTGCACCAGTTGCTGGATGCTGTAATGCAGAACCGACTTACTCAGCTGGTTTTCCACCGCGCCGTTGGACCAGTGCCGCACGGGGCTGAGGGTAAAAATAACGGTTACATCGGGATTCAGCTGTTTCAGGTTATTCAGCAGGGTGTTATAAGCACCGGTAATTTCTTCGGGTTGGGCACAGTAACGGGTAAACATGGCTGCCGGCAGTTTATGGCAGTTGGCAACGGTTTTACCGGTTTGGTTATGCCGGAATGCCCAGGCTGTGCCAAAAGTCAGTACCAGAAAGCGGCACTTGCGCAACCACAGCGAGGCATCGGCAAATGACCGGTTGATGGCCCGGAGACAGGTATCCGGGTCGGGGTGTGAAAAACCGGTATAGTGGTCGAAGCTCAGCCACAGCCCATTGTGTGAGGAGAGGTCGGCTACGGTGTAAGGCTGTGTATTCATCAGCCGGTTGAGGTTTTGGGCTACCGAAAGGGGGTTAAACAAGGTGCCAAAGGGGTTGAGCAATACCGGAAATTTGTGGGCAGCCATCAGCTGCCCTATGTTGTCAGAAAAGCAGGAACCCATGAAAAGGCAAGGGGTATCGTAGCCGATTTTGGCCGGCGCATCGGGAATGTTAACCCTGGTTTGCAGTTCCATGGCGGAATTAATTACCGGTTATGCTGTTAAGCCACTGGTGCACAAATGTAAAAACCTCGGCTTCGTTGGTTTCGTTGTGCAGCTCATGAAAGGCGCCGGGCCACTCGCGAAAAGTGGTATGGTTACCGGCATTCCTCACAAATTCAGCAGTGAGTCTGAAAGAGGTGATGGGGTCGGCGGTTCCGTGCATCACCATGATGGGAATGTTAATTTTGTAAATGCTGCGGGCGGCTTTCTTTCCGTTTTCTTCGATTTCGAAAAACAGGCGGGGCAGAATGGCGTTGTGTACCAGCGGATCGCGAAGGTATTCGCGGGCAACAGATTGGTCGCGCGAAAGGCCTTCGGCGCTGAGATTGCTGGCCACGGTCAGCCAGGGGAGGATATACCTGGCCATTTTAGCCATCAACAGTTGCAAGTCGTCGGGTTTATTCCGCAGGGTGAACCAGGGCGAAGCAATAACAGCTGCCTTTGGCATGGGTTCGCTTGTGGTAAGGTAATTGGCTACAATATTACCGCCTAAACTGTGACCGTACAAAATGGCGGGAATTCCCGGGAATAGTTCCTGACATTTCCGGATAAGCAGGGAGATGTCATTCAGGAAGTTTCCGAACGAAGGGGCGCAGCCCCTGCGGCCTTCGGAGCGTCCGTGTCCGCGCAGGTCAATGGCAAGTACGCCGTATTGGTGTTGTGTAAACCGTATGGCCCACTTTTGGAAGCGGCTGCTGTGATCTTTAAAGCCATGCACGTAACAGATAACTGCTTTTGGCTGTTCGCCAGGCAGCCAGCTTTGCGCAAACAGCTTCACGCCGTCAGCGGCAATCCAGTTATATTGGTGTTGTTCCAAGGCAGCAGTAAATCGGTCAGGATTGGTGAATATACGATTTGATGTGTCTTTCGATTTTTTCGTTATACATGTCCTCAACGGTTATCATAATGGCTGTTTCTTCGACCTCGCCAAAGCCATAATTCGTTGCTGTTCCGAAAACTTTCATGGTAGGCGACAGGTTCATGTATGCGTTGATCAGCGGGGGAATTTTTTCGCCACGGGCCCGTACGTTCTGGGAAAGCAGCTTATAGTCTTCGCGGTAATTCGAACCACAGAGAATGGAGTCGAGCAGTGCCTTATCGGTTGTGATCTGCAAAGGCTCGAAAGGGATCACCAGATTTTCGCGGTCACCGAAGTACTTGTTCATAAAATGAAGAATAAGGTCGCGTGCTTCGCGGTGAAAGGTGGTGTACATGGTAACCTTACCAAAGAAATACCGGATATGGGGGTATTTCATCCAAACGGCGCCCAAACCATCCCAAAGGTTGTCCATGGCATAAATGCCTTTGCCCTGACGGTTGGTCGACTGGTAAGCAGGTTGCACAAACGACCTGCCCAGCTCGATCATGTGCGGCATAAACTCATCGCGAAAACGCTTGGAGAACCTGAAAAGACGCGAAGTTGCCAGGGTACAGTTGCCGTCGGGGTCG
>JAFGVG010000081.1 GCA_016938095.1 Bacteroidales bacterium | reverse complement strand
TGGATAATGGCCAGCAGGTTGTTCTGATTATGCTCCAGCGCTTCAATCTTATCCTGTAATTCGGGGTAATAACTTTTGCGCGACGATTGCTCTCCCAACCCAATGATCTTCTCCCTGTACTTCTCCCAATCAGCTTTCATAACTCACATGGCTTCCGAATAAATCACTTCGAGGTCTCTTTTTTCAGGTGGTTTTGGGTTGGTGGCATTGCAGGGATCCTTAATGGCCCTGTCGGATAAGAAAGGTATGGTATCGGATTGTACGCCAAGGTTATTCAGCGTTTCGAAAATACCCAGCCGGTGGTTCAGTTCCATCAGGTACTTTTTCAGTTGATCACGGACAGCCTTTCCTGTGCGGTTATGTACGTCTATTCCTAAAATGTCCGCGATATGGGTATACCTGTCGGTTGCTACATCGAAATTATAATCCACTACATGGGGCAACAATATGGCATTGCACTCGCCATGTGGCAGATCGAGATACCCTCCCAGGCTGTGTGCCAGAGAATGCACGCAGCCAAGGCTGGCATTTGAAAAGGCTAAACCCGCATAAAGGCTGGCCAGCATCATCTTACCGCGAAACTGAAGATCGTTAGGGTTCTGGTACGATAGCAGCAAATTTTCGTTAATAAGCCGGATGGATTCAAGCGCATACAAATCGGTAAAGGCCGAACTGGCGTTCGAAACAAAAGCCTCCATAGCGTGCGTGAGAGCATCCATGCCGGTACATGCTGTCAGGAAACCATCCATACTTGTCAAAACCAGCGGATCAATGAGGGCAACATCAGGTACAACAGCCTTGCTCACAATGGCCAGTTTATATCTTTCCTTATAATTGTTGATAATGGCAAACTGAGAAACATCTGCCGCTGTGCCACCTGTGGTAGGAATACATATCAGCGGGGGCATGGGCTTGTCGATTTTATCAACGCCCTCAAAAGCCAGAATATTGCTATGGTTGGTGGTGACAATGCCGATACCCTTGGCACAATCAATGGCACTGCCCCCTCCCACCGCGACTAACATGTTGCATTTCTCGTGCAGGTATTGCTCAGCACCGGCCATGACTTCAAAATCGCGCGGATTGGGCGAAACCGATGAATACACCGTGTATTCCATACCAAGTTCCTCAATTGACCTTTCCACATCTTTTACCCAGGGTGTTTGCATAACACCGTGATCCGTAACCAGCAATATCCGCCGGCCCCCGAAACGTTTGCAGTAATTTCCGGCTTTAAGCCTGGCATCTAGCCCGAAAACATATTCAGGGGCAAGAAATTTTCTTATTTCCAATTGAATACTATCCATCATCACCCGATCCTTTAACTGTTAACCAGTAAATCTAACTGTTTTTCATTCTCTTCCCGGCTTCAATGCACCATAATAATTCCATAATGAACCGGCTGGCCCTTTTCTCAGCTTTTGGCGGATCAGCCGGAATACCCTGTTCACTATATACCTCTTCTACTTCTGCCACAGGATGTAAAGCAGGGACAGTCCATGCACCCATTTTCCACAGTACAAACTGCAATGCAACAAGGACCTGCGAACCGCCAAAAGGACCGTCTGAAACAGTCGAAATGGCTACAGGTTTACGTCGCCATTCGTCGGTAAGCACATCAATGGCGTTTTTAAGGCTTGCCGGATATCCTCCGTTATATTCGGGCGTTACAATAATAACACCGTCTGCTGTCTTAACCTTTTGCGAAAACTCGAGCAATGCCGCAGGAGGGTTTTCCTGAAATGGTATTCTTTCTTCAAATAGCGGAAAATCAAGCACTTCAAGATCTATCACTTCGGCAGTGGCCAGCTTACCGTAGTTGAGGTACTGGTTGAAGAAAAGCGCAACCCGGTGGCTGTTTCTTTCCTTCCGAACACTTGAAGAGATGATCGCGATGTGGGGCAAGGACATAAATACAGGTTTAAAAAATACAGATGAAACACCATCCAACTTTAAAATTACTAAATTAGTTGCATAAATCTTATGACATGATCCAATTTATTCCTCTTCGCGTTATATCGCTGATGATGCTGTTGTTGCTTGCCATAACCATGCCCTTAACCTCGTGCAAATCCGGAAAACAAAACAATAACAGCAGTAAACAGAATGAATCTTCAGCAGATTCCCTGCAAAACCAAACCATTCATCAACAAGCTGTGGTAATTGACACCCATACCGATACGCCCATGAAGCTGATCAATGGTTATTTTAACCTGGCTGAACGGCACCAGGCCCCCGACTCGCGGGTCGATTTTCCCAGGCTGCGTGCCGGAGATGTCGATGCTGTTTTCTTTGCGTTGTATACCGGACAACGAAAAAGAACCAGCGAAAACTATCTTCAGGCCTATAACCTGGCCAATCAGATGCTCGACTCCACCCTGGCTGCGATAAAACGCAATCCACAAATGGTAACACTTGCCACCTCCCCGGCAGATATCCTCAACGCATCGGCACAAAATAAAGCCGCCATATGCCTGGGCATGGAAAACGGCTTTCCGCTTGCAAAAGATATCACCCGGGTGAAAGCGTTTTACGATAAAGGCGTACGGTATATAACCCTGAGCCACTCGTCGAATAACGATATATGTGATTCGTCGACCGATAAAAAAGGGGCTGAACATAACGGACTGAGCAGTTTTGGAAAAGCAGTGGTTGCTGAAATGAACCGTTTGGGCATGATGGTCGACGTTTCACATATTTCCGACAAATCGTTTTACGATGTGCTGGAAGTATCAAAAGCACCTGTTATTGCGTCACACTCGAGTGTCCGTGCCCTGTGCAATCATCCGCGTAACCTGAGCGACGACATGATCAAAGCGCTGGCGGTTAAAGGCGGTGTTATTCAAATTTGCATCCTGGGCGGATATATTGCCGATGAGGATACCGGTTCAGTCAATTACCGAAAGCTCGAAGAACTCCGCCTGAAATACAACAACTGGCAGTATAAAGATGATGAGGAACGTAAAAAAGTTTGGAAAGAATACGATTCCATCAATAAGTTCTACCCCCCTGTTTTGCCCGATATAGCCCGTGCAGTTGACCATATTGACCATGTAGTTAAGCTGGTGGGTATCGACCATGTAGGCATCGGCAGTGACTTCGACGGAGGTGGCGGATTATCTGATTGCCGCGATGTGACGGATTTTCCAAAGATTACTGACGAACTGATCCAACGCGGTTACAGCGCTGATGACATTGCCAAAATTTGGGGCGGCAATTTCCTGCGGGTCTTCAGGGAGGTGGAAAAGATTGCTGCGCTTTAGAAAGCGGTGAAATTCGAGCTTCGAGCTATGAGCTTCGAGCTATGAGCGGTGAGCGGCGAGTCATTGGTATAAAAGAGATTTAAGTTAACAGTTCGTCCAGGATAGCAACAGCATCGCCGATACACTTTTCACATACCTTTTCACCCAGGTTATTTTCATGCCAAAATAGTTGTCCTTCAGGTGTCTTCAAATCGGTTTTCAACAGATCCTTACACAATAGCGTTTTATTTAGTGCGCAGAACCTGCGCTCAAATGCCTGAATGGCAGCATAGGAATGTTCTTTGCGTTCCTTATTATCGCTGGATTTCCGGCAAAAATGCAAACCAATAACCATAAAAGCCCCGGTTGCAGCCCCACAGGTTTCCTGCAACCTGCCCATTCCTGCGCCAAAACCGCAGGCCATACTCAAGGCTGCACTATTGTCGATGTTATACTTACCCGCATAGGTAATGAGAACTGATTGGGCACAGTTTAAACCCGACCGGAAATGATTGATTGCTTGATCAGACAAATTGGACATATAAGGAATTTATTGATTGGTTGATTGGTTGATTGGTGTTATCAGTATATGGTTGAAAGGATGAAAATACAGCCAGGGCTGATGGTTGAAAAATACTATTACAGGACACCGGATATGGCCTCTTCCATTTCTTTAATATTGAAAGGCTTTCTGAAATACTGACGAATATGGCCCTCTTTCAGTGCCAGGGCAATTTCATCGGTCATATCAAATCCGGTAAGAATAAAAAAGACGACATTGGGGAATAACTGCCTGGCCTGGGTAACAAACTCGGTTCCACTCATTCCCGGCATCTTCATATCACTTACCACTACAGCAATACCATTGGTTTTATGCAATATCCCGAGCCCCTGAAACCCTGATTCCGCTGTATAGACTTCAAACGACTTTCTGAAATTCAGTTCAAAAAGTCTGAGGTTAATAGGCTCATCATCAATATACAACAATTTTAACTTTTCTTTCATAACTTACCTTTTTTGTTCAGTGGCAAGGTGACAATAGCCTGTGTTCCCTTTCCAGGTTGGGATACAAACCGCAGTTTACCCTTATGATCGGTGATAATATTATAGGTTATCCATAATCCGAGACCAGTACCCTTTCCTGCTTCACGGGTGGTGAAAAACGGCTCGGTAATCCGTGGTAGTTTTTCTGCATCGATGCCTGAACCTGTATCAGCTATGCAAATTTCAAGGTCATCACCGTTTGTTTTTGTCGAAAGGGTAATGGTTCCCCTGTCAGCGATGGACTGCACTGCATTGATCAATAGATTCAGGAATGCCTGATGAAGTTTTCCTTCCCTGCCGGCAAAGATAAAACTATTTCCGGTATATTGTTTGACAATGGTTATCCGGTGCTTAAGCTCATGCTGAAGCATAATGAGACAATTGTCCAGTAAAAGATGTATATCAAAGGTTTTTGACTCAGCATCACCCTCCCTGCTATAATGACCCAGGCTTGAAACAATGTCCGAGGCACGCTTTACGCCCACCTGTACACCTTCTACCAAAGGTGCAAGCGCCTGCACATGATCGGGCAGATTCTCCTTTATGTAGCTTTCAATACCCGTAATTCCTCCGTTTATAAAGTTGAGGGGATTGTTGATCTCGTGTGCAACGCCTGCCGTAAGCACACCAAGCGAGGCCATTTTTTCGGAATGGACAAGCTGATCCTGGGCATTCTGAAGGTCACTTAACGCTTTCTGCAATGCTTCACGATGCCCGAAAATCTCTTCGTTGGTGGCCATCAGTTCTTCGTTGGAAGCCTCCAAATCATCGGTGCGTTCCTTAATCACCCTTTCGAGGTCATCAATAAGTGCAGAATAAGTTGAAATAAAAGTGCGGGTTACCAGCAGAATGATGGTGGCGATAAGCATATAATGCAGCGAACGTATCAGCCAGGGGTAAAACCCCTTAAAATAAACGGTCAACTCAATATCGGCAGGCATGGAAAAAATGCCTTTCGTATGCAGGAAACCAATAGCAAGGAAAGTCAGCAATGCCCCTGAAAAAATAACAATGGTCTGCCGCAGTGACAGGCTGATAATGGAAAACAGCGGAATAAGCACCAGATATACTCTTGCAGTGGACAAAAGACCGTAGTTGATGCAATCGGCCAGCGCCAACATCAAAATCAACGCGATCAGCACATAGGTTTTAAAGGTAAGCGACAGGCGGTTCCGCATAATGGTCAGTATAATAACCGTAATTATAATGACCAAATTGATCAGAAAGGAAATATGAAAACCCTGCAAAAAAAACCGGTAAAGGCTCAGCAGGTAGCTGGCAGAGCCTATAGCAGCCGAGGCAATCAGCGACCGGTCAATGATCCTGATTTTAGCCTCTGCTATGGTGTTAATAAGCCGCTCCATACATCCCCTGTTTTGCCAATTAAATATAGCAAAAAAATGCTTAGCTACAAAGTGATTTATCTCATCGCTAAAACATTCACAACAGAATCTAGTCTTCTTCAAGCACCGGCATCTGCCTGTCGATCAATACATCAAGCGAAATGAAAGTCTCGGTACGTGAAACGCCTTTGATGGCCTGTATTTTATCGGCCAGTACTACCCGAAGGTGCTCGTTGTCGCGTGTGCGAACTTCAACGAACATAGCCCACTGACCTGTGATATAATGACATTGCGTGATTTCCGAAATCTTAAGCAGTTTTTCAGATACATTGTTGAACAATGCTGCGTTGTCGAGGAAAATGCCCACAAAAGCACAGGTTTTATAACCCAGTTTCCGGGGATCGACATTGAATTGCGAACCACTGATGATACCCAGCCTCATCAACCGTTGTACACGCTGATGTATGGCAGCTCCCGAAATATTACAGGCCCTGGCCACCTCAAGGAAAGGAGCTCTTGCATTTTTGGTAAGTATCGAAAGAATTTTACGGTCTAAACTGTCAATCTGAAAGGCATTTTTTGTTTTCATGCTTTTTTTGTTAAATATTTTAACACAAAACTAATTATTTATATCATATTGTAACTCAAAAAGCATATTTATACAATAAAACATAGGGAAAACTTGAGATTTATAACCATACATTGTACTTTCGCTGACAATACGATCCGAAAAAAAGCATTATGAGTAAACCATTGATTGTCCCCGCAAACTACCATAGCCTGCTAGACCTCGACCAGACCGAAAAGGCTATTAAACTGGTAAAGGATACCTTTCAGCAGCAACTATCGGCAGAACTTCAACTACGCAGGGTCACCGCTCCCCTTTTTGTACTCAAGGGAACGGGTATTAATGACGACCTGAATGGCAGCGAGCGAAAGGTCAGCTTTCCGATTAAGGACATGAACGATGCCACGGCCGAAGTGGTTAACTCACTCGCCAAATGGAAGAGAATGGCCCTGGCCGATTACGATATTCCATACAGCAACGGCATTTATACTGATATGAACGCCATCAGGCCCGACGAGGACTTCAGCAACATACACTCAATATACGTCGATCAGTGGGATTGGGAAAGGGTGATCACCGAAAGCGAAAGAACGGTGGATTTCCTGAAATATATCGTCAGGAAAATATACGAGGCCCTGAAGAGAACCGAATATATGGTTTATGAAAACTATTCGTCAATTCAGCCTGTGCTGCCACATGATATTACCATATTGCACAGCGAGGAATTGTTATTGATGTATCCGCATCTTCCCCCCAGGGAAAGGGAATTTGAGGCAGCAAAAAAATACGGGGCTGTCTTCATCATTGGCATTGGCGGAATGTTGGCCAACGGCGAACAGCACGATGGTCGAGCACCCGATTACGACGACTGGAGTACGCCAACCATTAACGGATACAAGGGACTCAATGGTGATATCATCTTATGGAATCCTTTGCTTGAAACATCCTTTGAAGTATCTTCAATGGGCATTCGTGTAGACAGGGAGGCACTCCTGCGTCAGCTCGAGATATGCGGCGTGCAGGAGAGAGCTGAGATGCTTTTCCATAAACGGTTGCTGAGCGGCAACCTGCCCCTATCTATCGGCGGAGGTATCGGACAGTCGCGTATATGCATGTTTTACCTTCGCAAAGCGCACATCGGCGAGGTTCAATCAAGTATCTGGCCTTTGGAACTGATTGAACAATGCAGAAAGAATAACATTTTCCTGTTATAAACCATTCCACCCTATAATCAACGGTTGTCAAACTGATTGACAACCTCAAATAATTTCTGTAACCGGAGC
Organism: Bacteroidales bacterium; assembly: GCA_016938095.1. GTDB lineage: Bacteria > Bacteroidota > Bacteroidia > Bacteroidales > UBA10428 > UBA5072. Next base: position 2,662 of record JAFGVG010000081.1, on the reverse strand, counting down.
CATATCAGCTCCGGTGTTTGCTTTTTTATACAAACAATTATTATATTTACGCCTCTATGAAATAAAAGTACTTTTTACTCATTCAACCGCAAATCTAATGAATACGACAATCACCAGCAGCAACGCCGCGTTAAAAGCGCTATACGGAACCGATCCAAACGAACTGACAAAACAAGCCAACCGTTATAACCAACTCGCACAGCAATTCAGCAAATCTTTTGGAAGTGCCGAAGTTACTTTCTTCAGTTCTCCGGGTCGTACCGAAATTGGCGGTAACCACACCGATCATAATTTCGGCAGGGTGCTGGCCGGTGCCGTAAATCTCGATAATGCAGCAGTTGCCGCAAAAAACAATACCAACATCATTCGGATACAATCCGAAGGGTATCCTCCCTTTGAGGTCAACCTGGACAATCTTCAACCCGATAAAAATGAGCAATTCACCTCGGCTTCACTGGTCAGGGGTGTATGCTCACGTCTTAAAGAACTGGGCTTTACCATTGGCGGATTCAATGCCTGCATTGACGGCGGTGTGCCCAAAGGATCGGGCCTCAGTTCTTCAGCCTCTTTCGAAGTGCTTATCGGGGCCATGGTAAGCGAACTGTTCAACCAGGGAAAACTCGATCCGATACAAAATGCCATCATCGGACAATATGCCGAAAACCATTTCTTTGGTAAGCCTTGCGGATTGATGGACCAGACAGCCTGTGCCATGGGTGGATTAATTACCATCGATTTCAAGGATCCTTCCAAACCGGTAGTTAAAAAAGTAGCTTTCGATTTTGTCGCCACCGGTTTTGCATTGGTGATAACCGACACTGGTGGAAATCATGCCGACCTGAACGATGAGTACGCTTCGCTCCCCACCGATATGAAAGCCGTGGCAGCAGAGCTGGGTGCCAAAGTGCTTCGCGAAGTAAGCCTGCAACAGGTACTCGACATTGCCCCAAAAATAAGGGAAAAGGTGGGCGATCGTGCTATTCTCCGCGCCATTCACTTCCAGGGCGACAACCAGCGGGTCGTTGATCAGGTGTCTGCACTCGAAAAAAACGATTTCAAAGCTTTCCTGGGAATGGTTATCGATTCGGGCTACAGCTCTTACATGTACAACCAAAATATTTTTCCTGTTAATAATGTACGTGAACAGGGCGTTTCGCTTGCCCTTGCACTCAGCGAACTGGTGCTTAAAGGCAAAGGAGCCTGGCGTGTGCATGGCGGAGGTTTCGCCGGAACCATACAGGCTTTTGTTCCCAACAACCTGCTCGATCAATACGTTTCAACCCTCGAACATGTTTACGGACCCGGATCGTGCCATAAACTGTTCATCAGGCCGCAGGGTGCAGTAAAGGTGGATATTTAAGCAACAAAGGTGTATGGAGGGTTAGGAGTCGTCGGTTGTGAGTTATGGGACGCTACTGCTGCCACTGCTGCTGCTCCTCCAGTCTTGTCCATTGTCCCTATCTTGGCTCTTGACTCTTGACTCTTGGTTCTTGGCTCTTGACTCTTGGTTCTTGGCTCTTGATTCTTGGCTCTTGGTTCTTGGTTCTTGGCTCTTGATTCTTGGCTCTTGGTTCTTGGTTCTTGGCTCTTGACTCTTGGCTCTTGGTTCTTGGTTCTTGGCTCTTGGCTCTTGGTTCTTGGTTCTTGATTCTTGATTCTTAAACAAAAAACATACATCATGAATATAATCCGTGAAGAAAAGTTCAGTGCCCTGCACAATGGCAAACAAACCAGTCTGCATACACTGAAAAACAAAAATGGTCTGGTTGCACAGGTAACCAATTATGGCGCCATAGTGGTCAGTATTTTTGTACCCGACCGCAATGGCAACCTGTCCGACATTGTGCTCGGATACGACAATGTTGACGCTTATATCAATGGCAATGGTCCATACATGGGTGCCATCTGCGGAAGGGTCGCCAACCGAATCGCCAAAGGACAGTTCACGCTTGCCGGTAAAACCTACCAGGTTGCCGTTAACAATGGCCCCAACCACCTCCACGGAGGCATCACCGGCTTCAACAAAGTAGTCTGGGATGTTGTAAAATCTACAGGTAACAGCGTCCAGCTCCGCTACGTGTCGGCCGACGGCGAAGAAGGATACCCGGGTACGGCAACCATAACCGTAACCTATACACTGACCGACGATAACGAACTCAGACTCGACTACCATGGTGTAACCGACAAAACCACGCTGCTCAACCTGGCCAGTCATTCGTACTTTAACCTGGCTGGCGAAGGCTCGGGCAGTGTTTACGACCAGGAACTGATGATCAATGCGCTATACTTCACGCCCACCGACGATACCAACATACCCACCGGTGAAATTGTTTCGGTTAAAGGCAGTCCTATGGACTTCACCGTATCCAAAAAAATAGGAAAAGACCTTGAGAAGGCTGACGAACAACTGAAGTTCGGCAACGGCTACGACCACAACTGGGTGCTGAATCACCCGTCAGGCACACTTGGCCTTGCTGCCAGAGCTGTGGATCCTGCATCGGGCAGGGTAATGGAAATATACACCACCCAACCCGGTGTGCAGTTTTATTCGGCCAACTGGATGGAAAACGAGAAAGGTAAAGGGGACCATGTTTACAACAAACGCGAAGCATTCTGCCTGGAAACACAGCTTTTTGCCGATGCCATTAACAAACCCCATTTC
>JAFGVG010000080.1 GCA_016938095.1 Bacteroidales bacterium | reverse complement strand
TTGATTTATTTGTAATCCATGAACCAAATAAATACAACATTACAAAGACAATAAATCAACTATCATCTGATTTAAGGTTCTTATTTAATGAAAAGGAAGTTGATTATAATAGAAGTCTTTTATCGTTCCAAGATTTTTATAATGAATTGAACAATGGCTATGGAGATTTTTATCATAGTTTATTTGATTTATGGGCATTTGAGTTTAAGATTGGAACAGAAATAGTATTAAAAGGAAATATAACTTTACAGATAAAGCTTGTTTTTTCAGATGGCAAGACACTAAAACATTCGAAAAAGTATTTTCTAAAAAACTGAGATTGGAAGCATCGAAAAAATGCAGGGCTTTCCCCCGCTCGGCGTAGTTTAGCGCAGCGTAACTACGACGTTTTTAGAAAGCAGTTTGTAACTGCCAGTGGTTAGTTTTTATACCTGGCAGCAATGCCGGGCTTTTTACATTTTACAAAGCTAACTGTTGTACTTTTCTTTTGGTAATAAAGGCATCAATTAAAGTTTTAATAAGGTTTTTATCGTTATCGGCCATTTTTTCAATAGCTTTAAACTGGTTCAGGAGCTCTTTATCGTTTAAAGTATTTTCGGCCAATTCATCGGTTGATCCGTTATTGAGGAAATCGGAAGAAACACCTCCGTTCATCTGAGGTTGTAAACTATAATACGGATCCGTTCGGCGGTCGGCTCCCCCGTTCACCTGAGGCTGACAGATTTTCGGCTATGGGGCACAGCCTAAGCCGAACGGGGGGAATGGCAGACCGAAAATTAGAGAAAACAACCAGTTTTTTGCCATTTTCGGGGGTCAGCATGCTCCGAAATATCCAATCAAATGAGAATCCGGTTCGGGCAGGTGTTTCAACATTGATTTGGATTCTTTTAAATTGATAATCTGCCGGGCACATGTACCCGGCATTTTTTAAAACACAAAGCACACTATACGAAATCGACACATCTTGTCCCGCCTTTGCGGGAAAGAACGCTAAGAACCAAGCACACGAAGGAAAGTCCCGCCATTGGCGGGACTCTTGGTGTTCTTAACCTTAGTGGTCTTGGTGAAGTTTTCTCCTCGCGTGCTTCGTGTTAAAAAAAAAGACTGCCAGGCAAAGCGCTGGCAGAGTATGGTAAAAATCATCCCGAAATTGCAATTGCAGAACAAATGGGTTGATTAAATTTGTTGCGCTTACCAAAAGAATTTTCCATGGTATCATTTGACCCTTCCATTTTGCAATGCCCCGTTACCAAAGAACGCCTTACGTATGCCGATGAGAAAACGACTTTTGCCTATCTCACCAAGCATTTTCACGAGAGGCAAAAAGCTGAAAACATCCATGATGGTTTTGTCAATGCTTCGGAATCGTATTTTTATCCGGTAATCGACGATATTATACTGCTGCTGCCGGCATATGCACTTTTCATTGGCAATGGTAAGGACCATCGCGGAAGAATGGCCTTCGACAAGGAAAGGGTTTTTCAGTACTACAACCAGGTTGGATATGAAGTTAAAAACGACCGTAAGATCTACGAGGACTCTCCAAAATGGGTCGATTTCAGGGATGTTGCCAGTAAATATGTCCGAAATTCTTTCACCAAAGCCCAAAAATACCTGCCTGCTTCCGGAAAATACCTGCTCGACATAGCCTCCGGACCCATTGGACTCGAAGAATACCTGTCGCTGTCGGACTCTTTTGAATACCGTATTTGTGCCGATATTTCGGTAAATGCCCTGATCCAGGCCAAATTCAACCTGGGTACCCAAAAAGGCATTTTCCTGTGTGCTGACATTACCAACATTCCACTGCAGGATAATTCATGCGATGCCGTGTTGTGTCAGCATACCCTTTACCACATTCCGAAAAACGAACAGAAAACAGCTGTAAACGAAATGTACCGGGTTACCAAAGCGGGTGGAAATACTACCATAGTTTACAGCCTGTTTTACCGCAGCTGGTTTATGAACATCACCCTGTTTCCCATACAATTGTACCGGATAGCCAGGCACTTCGCCGGGAAAGCATATGTGAGGCTGTTTAACAGCAAACCGCGACTTTATTTTTATCCCCACAGCCTGCGCTGGTTTAAGCGCAACTTTGCCTTTACCCATGCTGTTGAGATTTTCTGCTGGCGCAGTACCAATAAATACTTCCTTAACCTGTACATTCACAAATGGCTGTTTGGGCAAAAACTACTCGAATGGCTCCGGAAATCGGAAGACAAGCACCCCGGGTTCTGGGGAAGGGTGGGGGAATACCCGGTGATTAGGATTCGAAAAGGGACAAGGGACGAGAGACAAGTTACGATGAGCAAATGAAGGAATGAAGGAATGAAGGAATGAAAAAATGAAGAAATGAAAAAATGAAGAAATGAAAAAATAGTTGGACATACTGACTGCAAGACTGCAAGACTGCAAGACTTCATGACCAGAAGACCAGAAGACACCCAGTAACCAGCACCCAACCGTAAAACAAGTAAAAGTTTTGCTCAACCTATGCCAGCTTGCAGAAAAGTACTATATTTAAATTTTAAAAGTAAAAAGTACTTTTATGAAATATTTTTCGAGAATAATGAAGATTCCAGGAATACAATCTCAAAGACGAGAGCTCACAACTCGCAACTCACAGCTCACAGCTTTATATTACTTTAGCAATATAACAACCCAAAAAACGCGGTATGAATACTTCAAACCCATCAAACATTATCAAACAAATTCAAACCCTATCAAACAATTCCAAACCCGGAAACCAGAAATCATTATATTCACCAATAATCAACACCATGAAAAAACTATTTTTTTGTATGCTAGCCCTGGGCTTAATGCTTACGGGCTGTAAACCCAAACCGGAAGCCATTAATCCGGTCTCGGACGTATTGTGGGAAGCTTCGGACAGCATTCCCATCCGGTTGATCACCCTTACCAACAAAAACGGTATGCAAATAGGCATTACCAATTACGGTGGCATTCTCACCTCGGTGGTGGTTCCCGACAAGACCGGGGCCATGGGCAATGTAGTGCTGGGTTTTGACAACCTCGACCAGTACAGGCAGATGCATCCGTACTTTGGCAGTACCATCGGGCGGTATGGGAATCGCATTGGCGGGGCAAAATTTGTGCTGAACGATACTACTTACCAGCTGACTGCCAACGATGGTGCAAATACCCTGCATGGCGGGCCCGAAGGTTTTGGCCGGCGTGTTTTTACCATTGACACTGTTTATGCGGCAGGTGATTCACTGGTGGTCGCGCTTTCACGGACCAGCTCCCATCTTGAGGAAGGTTATCCCGGTAACCTTCAGGTGAATGTTACCTATGTGCTTACAGCAGCCAATGAAATTAAACTTTACTATGAGGCCGAAACCGACCGTCCCACGGTGTTAAACCTTACAAATCACAGTTACTTTAACCTTAACGGGGGTAAGGAAACGATACTGCAACATGAGTTGGTTCTGTATGCCGATTCCATTACACCAACCGACATGACCCTCATTCCTACCGGTGAATTAACAGCTGTGAGTGGCACGGCATTTGATTTTACCACGCCGCATGCCATTGGCGAACGCATTGACCAGGTGCCTGGCGGATACGACATCAATTACAAGCTCCGGAATATGGCCGGACAGTATGTAAAAGCTGCCGAAGTTTTTGAACCATCAACGGGAAGGGTGATGGAAGCCTTTACCACAGAACCGGGTGTGCAGTTTTATTCAGGCAACTTCTTAAACGGTCAGTTTACCGGTATCGACAGTGTAAAATATGAGAAGTATTTTGGTTTCTGCCTGGAGATGCAGCATTTCCCTGATTCGCCCAACAAACCGCAGTTTCCGTCGACGCTTTTGTTACCGGGACAAAAATACACCCAGGTGACGGTGTATAAGTTTTCGGTTAGGAATGCAGAATAAGTGACAAGGG
>JAFGVG010000079.1 GCA_016938095.1 Bacteroidales bacterium | reverse complement strand
GGAGGAGCAATACCTGTGGATTGGCACCGAGGAAGGCCTTGAACGCTGGGACAAAAATACCGGCGAATTTGTTCATTTCGATCATCGCCAGGATAACCCGGGCAGCCTGGGTGCAAATCCGGTTTTTTCAATATTAAAGGATCAGCAAGGAAACCTGTGGGCAGGCACCTGGGCAGGCGGTCTGAACCTATACAATTACCGGACAAATACTTTTACCAGGATGGTCAAAAGTGCTGATCCACATTCCATCAGCAGCAATAATGTTATTTCTTTGCTTGAGGACAGGTATGGATACCTTTGGGTAACAACCCAGGGAGGGGGACTTAACCGTTATGATCACCGGAAAAAGCAGTTCAGGCGTTTTGAGCATAATGAGAACGATCCCGGCAGTTTGTATCACACATCGGTTAACGATATTATTGAAACACACGCAGGAGAAATCCTGGCTTCAACCTATTTTTCATTAGATGTTTTCAACAGGGAAACGGAGACTTTCAGCCATTTTGTATACAGCGACGAGGAAGGAACCGGGGGCAAAATAGTTTCGTTGTTTGAGGATAGCCGCAGCAATATTTGGTTAACAACAAACAGGGGACTTGAAATATTTGACCAGGCAACTGGCGTTTTTAAATTGTATTTTGCCGACAGTACTCAGACAAACAATGTGGCCCAGGGAGTGCTTGAGGATCGGCACGGCAATTTATGGGTGAGTACAAACAGCGGGTTGTATAAAATATTAAAGGCAATACAGCAACCTGTCAGGCCTGAATTCCTGCGATTTACAAAAGAAGATGGTCTGTCGGGCGATGAGTTTACCAAGCGGGCAGCTTTTCTCAGTAACACAGGTATAATGTACTTAGGCTCCTCAAAAGGGTTCACTTATTTTCACCCCGATAGTATTGCGTTGAATATCCTTGCGCCTGCAGTTGTTTTGAACGATATCCTGGTTTTGATGGAACAACCTGATAAAACAGTAAGGTTTCAGCCTATCGGCGGTAATGTCAACAACCTGAAAGTATTGGAATTATCTTATAAACAGGCGGATTTTGTCATAACCTTTGCCGCACTGAATTACCTCCATCCCGAAAAGAACCAGTACCAATATAAGCTTGAGGGATACGACAAAAGCTGGATTGATGCCGGAACCGATCGTTTTGCCAGTTATACGAACATACAGCCAGGTCATTACACCTTTATGGTTAAGGGTTCTAACAACGATGGAATATGGTCGGTCAATGCCGGAGAAATTGTGATTATTATTCATCCACCCTGGTGGCGAACACTGTTTTTCAAGATTGTTATGAGTTTGGTGGCATTGGCTTTGGTGTTTTCCATTTATTACATAAGGGTTTCATTTCTGAAGCGGCAGAATTATTATCTCGAACAAAAGGTCATGGTTCGCACCAAGAAAATCTCGGAAATGAACAATGCCCTACAGGAGAGCCAGGAAGAAATAGTGGCACAGAACAATGAACTGGAGAAGCACCGTAATCATCTCGAACAACTTGTTGAGGAACGGACAGCCGAACTGGTAGAGGCAAAGATAAAAGCTGAGGAATCCGACAGGCTGAAATCTTCATTTCTGGCCAACATGAGTCACGAAATACGTACCCCCATGAATGCGATCTATGGGTTTGCTTCGCTGCTGAAAGATGGTTCACCTGACGAAGCCGAACGCAATGAGTACATTCATATTATGAATACCAATTGCGAGTCGCTGTTGAAGCTGATTGATGACCTGATGGATATTTCCTTGCTGGAGATCAATAACCTTAAGATCACACCCGATTATTTCAATGCATTTGAAGTATTGTGTGATTTGGAAGAGCAGTTCAAACTGAAAAGTCCGGAATCTGTTCGCCTGGCATTTGTAGATCGCAGTAAAAACGAAGACCTGGTTTTATACAACGATAAATACAGGTTTATTCAGGTGTTTTCAAACCTCATCAGTAATGCCCTTAAGTTCACCGAAAAGGGAAGCGTATTATATGGTTACCAGCGTTTCGAAGACAGGGTCCGTTTTTATGTTGCGGATACGGGTACCGGTATCGATAAAGCGCAACACGAAAAGATTTTCAACCAGTTCTATAAAATTGAGGATAACACCCGCAGACAGCACAGGGGCACTGGCATAGGCTTGGCCATATGCCGTGAACTAATCAGGTTAATGGGAGGAAAGATTTGGATTGAATCGGAACCTGAAAAAGGCTCTACATTTTATTTTACTTTACCCGATAATAAAGAAATAGTACCTATGGCAGCACAGGAACCGGAAAGCATAAGAAACGCGTTATGGCTCAAAGGATTAACTATTCTCATAGCCGAGGATGATCCTACCAATTACAGGTTGTTGGTGGCTATGCTTAAATCCTCGGGTGCAAATATCTACTGGGCACAGGATGGACAGGAAGCCATCACCTTTATCAAAAACAAACCGCAGGATGAAAGGTGTCTTGTATTAATGGATATCAAAATGCCTGTAATGGATGGGTTTGAAGCCAACCGGCAGATAAAACTGATCGACCGGAATATTCCTGTTATTGCTGTTACCGCTTATGCACAGATTCCTGACCGCGAAAAAATAATGAGCAGTGGTTTCAATGGTTACATTTCCAAACCTTTTAAACTCGATACCCTTATCAAAGAACTTTCGAAGCATGTTGCTCAGTCCAAATGAGAGGCCTTATTTATGCCGTTGTTCAAGTATGCCGGTTACATCCTCAATACGGTATCCCTTTTCGCTCAGCAGTACCAGCATGTGATACAGCAGGTCGGCAGCTTCGTTCAGAAATAGTTCGCTGTTGTCATCTTTAGCCTCTATAACCAGTTCAACTGCTTCTTCGCCAACTTTCTGGGCAATTTTATTGATCCCTTTTTTAAACAAACTGGTGGTATAGGATCCTTCGGGCAATTCCTTTTTACGGCGATCAATCAGGTCCTGAAGCCGGATCAGAAAATCGATATTTGTTGCAGGCATATGGCTGATTTATTGTGTGTTAACTATTTTTTTTTGATGGGCGGTTTATAACCGCACGGGAATGTTTTTTAACGAAAGGTACTTTTTTAGTTCGGGAATGGCAATTTCGTTAAAGTGAAAGATGCTGGCGGCCAAACCGGCGTCGGCTTTTCCCAGGGTGAAAACATCGGCAAAATGTTCCATGTTTCCGGCTCCCCCCGAGGCAATTACCGGTATGGAAAGACTATCGGACAGCCTGGCCAGTGCGTTACAGGCAAAGCCATTTTTGGTGCCATCATGATTCATGGATGTAAAAAGAATCTCGCCGGCTCCGCGGTTTTCTGCCTCTCTGGCCCAGGTGAATAGTTCCTTTTCGGTGGCAATGCGTCCGCCGTTGATATAACAGGTCCATTTGTCGTTCTCGTTTCTGGCATCAATGGCTACCACAACAAACTGGCTGCCAAAATTCCGGGCCATCTGCCCAATGAGTTCGGGTTTACGTATGGCAGCGCTGTTAAGCGACACCTTGTCGGCGCCTGCTGCCAGCAATGCTTCAATATCGCTGAGATCGCCAATGCCACCACCCACTGTAAAAGGAATATTCAGGTGCAGGGCTATGCGTTTTACCAGGTCCACAAAGGTTTTACGACCTTCGTGACTGGCCGTGATGTCCAGGAAAACCAGTTCATCGGCACCCTGTTCGGCATAGGTGGCTCCCATTTCAACCGGGTCGCCAACTTCGCGTATATTCACAAAGTTGATGCCTTTCACTGTCTGGCCATTCCGGACATCAAGGCAGGGTATAATTCTTTTGGCAAGCACTTGTTTTAGGTATTATTAATGATAAATCACAAATCAGTCAGAAACGGCTTGAGGTCAGTGAGTTTAATTTTGCCCTCGTACAGCGCTTTGCCAATTATAGCTCCGGAAACCCCGGCCTGGTTTAATCGCTGAATTTCATCAACTGACGATACACCTCCGCTGGCAATCAGCTGAACAGTTGGGAAGTCTTTTACCACCCGTGCATACATCTCTTCCGATGAGCCCTGAAGCATACCGTCCTTGGCAATATCGGTACACAATACCTGGTACACGCCCATGGCTTTATAATACAGCAGGAAGTCGTAAAGGGTGATTTCGGTAATGGTTGTCCAGCCTGTAACAGCAATCTTTCCGTCCTTAACATCGGCACCCAGGATCAGTTTATCGGGACCGTATTGCTGGAGCCATGCCTGAAAAAGGTCCCTGTCGGTAACGGCAATGCTACCCACAACGGCCAGTGCGGCGCCGGAGTTAAACACAATGTCCATGTCGGTATCCGATTTGATGCCGCCGCCAAAGTCAATGGTCAGGGAAGTTCGGGCAGCAATTCTTTCAAGCACCTTATAGTTTACCACATGCTTTTCTTTGGCGCCGTCAAGGTCCACCAGGTGCAGCCTTTTTAACCCATGGTCCTCGAAACGCAATGCTGCATCGAGCGGGTCAGCTTCGTATACTTTTTTGAGCCTGTAATCGCCTTGTTCCAGGCGAACACACTTTCCACCAATAATATCAATGGCGGGAATAATGGTAATCATAGGGCAAGAAAATTTTTGAGAATGGCCAATCCGGGTCCACCGCTTTTTTCGGGGTGAAACTGGGTGGCGTAAAAATTGTCGCGGTGCAATGCGGCGCTGAAAGGTAAACCATATTCGCAGGTGGCAATGGTATCGGGGCCAACAGCAGCATAATAGCTGTGCACAAAATAGGTATACTGGTTTTCAAGGCCGGGCTCGAACAGCTTACTTTTTAACTGGAAAATGCTGTTCCATCCCATGTGCGGAACCTTCAACCCGGTTCCGCCGTTGTTTTGCAGCCTGAACTTTTTTACCTTTTCATTGAAGATGCTTAGGCAAGGGGTGTCGCCTTCTTCGGAATGACTGCACATTAACTGCAATCCCAGGCATATTCCCAGCACAGGTTGCTTGAGACCCGAAATCAGCTGATCGAGTTTTTTGTCCTTCAGGTACTTCATGGTTGTGCTGGCTTCGCCAACGCCCGGAAATATTACATGGGTTGCTGACCGGATCAGGTTAAAATCGTCGGTAACAACGCCCTTTACCCCAAGTCGTTGCAGGGCATATTCAACTGACATGATATTACCGGCGTTGTATTTGATAAT
>JAFGVG010000454.1 GCA_016938095.1 Bacteroidales bacterium | reverse complement strand
GAAATACGATCCTACCCGTCCGGTGACCATGGCATGCGACATGACCGGCGAAGCCGCTTTACGGCATTTCGATTTTTATGATGTGCACAGCTGGAATTATGGCCGCCGCTACCAGCTGGCACGTCAGATAGAACCCAACAAGTCGGTGATTGTCAGTGAATCGGCCTCCACGGTGAGCACACGCGGGTTTTACGAATTACCCCTACCGGCCAAAGAAGACAGTTTCACCCGTTCCATGCAGGTGAGTTCGTACGACCTGAATGCGCCCAACTGGGCTGAAATTGCCGATGATGATTTCATGTGGCAACAGGACGAAGAATACATTGCCGGTGAATTTGTATGGACCGGTTTCGATTACCTGGGAGAACCCACACCGTATGTCAGCTTTATGCTGGGTAGCATGGGCATGGCCGGTGCGTTTGAATCGCGCAGTTCGTACTTTGGCATTGTAGACCTTTGCGGTATTCCCAAGGACCGGTATTACCTTTACAAAAGTCATTGGAACACTGCTGAAAACACCGTTCATATCTTACCTCACTGGAACTGGCCTTCGGAAGCAGGGAACGTCCCTGTATTTGTTTATACCAATGGCGATTGTGCCGAATTGTTCCTGAATGGAAAGTCGCTTGGAAAGCAATGCAAAAAACCCAATTCGCTCAGGTCGGTTGAACGTTTCAGGCTCATGTGGACCGACGTGAAATACCAGCCTGGCGAGCTTAAAGCCATAGCCTATAAAGAAGGTAAGGTTATCGGCGAGCAGGTAATGCGTACGGCAGGTGAACCATACCAGCTGAGGGTTACACCCGACCGAACAACCATTAAGGCCGACGCGCTCGACCTTTCGTACCTGCTGGTTGAAGCGGTTGACAAAAACGGGAATCTTTGTCCCCTTGCCGATAATGAGGTAACCATTGATATATCGGGGCCGGGGCGCATTGCCGGTGTTGGGAACGGCAACCCGCAATCGGTAGAACCTTTTCAGGCCACCCAGATCAAACTATTTTACGGCAAGGCCCTGATCATTGCCGTATCGGATTTTGAAAACGGTATGCTAAAAATCAATGCCACCGCCAAAGGACTGGTAAAAAGCACCGTTAACATAATCGTTGAAAAATAGGAGGCTGTGTAAAAAGTCTGGTCAAGTGAACACGTCATTGCGAACGTAGTGAAGCAATCTCCTGCAGATGTGAGGATTCTGCCTGCAGACAGGCTTTGGTCGTGCCTCCCTCTTAATATCGATCGGAAAGACTTTTTAAACATCCTCATTTGATAGTTTCTGAGATCTGACTGGAACAATGTACAATAAAATAAGGCAGACTAAAACTTAAAAGTAAGGCCATACCTGAACTTGGTGTTATCCTTTTTAACCTCCCTGAAATGATATTTACCATAACCATATTCGGCGTACAGCCCAATATGATTGAATAGGTAAAATGAAAATCCTAATCCCAAACCATATTCACTTTTGTGGCCATGAGGTGATGCGTTAGCCGGTGTTGTGAAATATTTCCCGCCATATTTTACAGCCAGGTAAAGATCAAACCTGAAGTCGCTTTCTTTGATGATGAAAGGTAAAACATGGAAATTTGCATTAATACCATAAAAGGGAGTGAAGTAGTTCTCGGATGAATAGCTGGTGCCGTTAACATCTACACTATAGAATTCAAAACAAGAATAACCCATGTAAATACCCGTTTCCAGAAAATTCAATATCCCATAATTTCCTTCAAGAAATAAATTGCCTGTTTTCTGCCATTTATCATTCACCTTTGTCCCTGATGAATAACGCGCATACCCAACCTTTATGTTCCACCTGTTTCTGATGTATGAGCTGTCCTGTCCTGCAGTTATATTAAAAACTGCATATATAAAGAAAGTAATAAAAAGAAATCTCTTCATAACAATTTATTGTTGGTGATACAGCCATTTCTTAAATCTTTCCCCAAATCTGGTTTTACTTACCATGTCTGCATTTTTGTCAAAATAAACTTTGTACGACAAGGAGGGCATAATCGGGAAAAAGCTTCTTTGATACAGCGCCAATGGTTTTTCAGGATCAGTTGAATTCCATTCGCCCCAATTGGTGTTACTATAATAATAGAAATAAGGATTATGTCTGTTATAACAGTTATACACCGAAAAGGACAGCACGGCTTTTCGTCCTTTTTTTGTTGTGGTTTCATAGTTTAAGCCCAGGTCAAGCCGGTGGTAATCTTTCATACGACTACTGTTTTTTTCTCCATAAATCAATGCATCGCTATAAATGGTCTCACCTTCCTCATTTGTATAATTCGTTGGAATATATTGTCTTCCGACAGCAGGTGTCCAGGGCAGACCGGACTGATAAACCCATGAAAGACTTAAGTTAAGCCTGTCACTTATTTTATATTGCGATAACACTGAAAACGTATGCAATCGGTCAAAATCAAAAAGATATTCCTTTCCGTCATTAATGCCGGGGTATTTCCGTGTTGTTCGGGAAATTGTATATGAAGCAAAGCCAGTCCATTTCCCGGTATTCTTTTTTATGAATAGTTCGCAACCCTTTGAAACTCCACTGCCGCTATGCTCAATTCTGGATTGCCAGTCATCAGTCCCTACCATGTTTGAATATCCTTCCTTGTAAGTGATAAGATCATTCATTCTTTTATAGTACATGCTAACCTCTGCTGAAAAAGAGTTTTCTTTAAAACCGGCACACCAACTGAAAGTAAGCTGATCGGAATTAGATGGATGAAAATCTCCATTCGCAGGCACCCAAACTTCATTTGCAAAAAAGTTGCCCGATGTAAATAACAGGTGTGAGTGCTGGTTAATCATCATATAGCTCAGGCTAAGATCGTGGTGCGGAATAAACGTAAACAATAAATTTACCCTGGGCTCCAGCATGAATTTATCGTATTGTTCATTAAGAATGCGATAATCAGCTATCCTTATTCCGGCTTTAATACTTATATATTTAAACAAATTGATGTTGTTTCCCATAAAAGCAGCCAGTTCGGTTGATTTTACAGACTGTTTAGAACCATCAGAACCCGACTCCTTATAAAGACCCGGCAAATAAATCATAAATGATGCCTGCAAGCCCGCTTCAAAGCTCCAATTTCTCAGCAAGGCATGCTTCAGGTTTGTGCGAAAGGAAAAATCCCGAACCGAAGAAAGGTATTTGCTTTGAAAGTCAGGGCTAAATGAACTGTCGGCGTAACTGAATTTCCTACTTTCCCTATACCTGTAGCGCGTATATGCAATGCTACTGTTTAGCAAAGCACCGGATGCCAATACTGATTTATAGTTAGCTGAAAGCAATAAATTCCCCCATGAATAATTAAAACGGTGCTCCCCCAGTTCTTCTTTCTTCTTTGGATCTGACCAGTAGTTCACGTAATCGTCCCCATGGTATATATTAAAGCTGAAACTATTATTCACGCCAGGCTTCCAGGAAAGCTTTCCATTAATATCATGAAAGCCATACGATATGATAAAGTCGTTATCATCCGCCATGATACTGACCAATGCCAGAAGAGGGTCAATCAGCGTTTTTCTCCCTGCCAATACAAAGCTTGTATTTTTGAACTTTAAAGGGCCTTCCACTAATAACGAAACATCGGTAAGGCCAATACCGACAGATCCTTTTAATCCTGATTTGTCTCCTTCTTTTTGTGCGATATCAACAATGGAGGAAAGTCTGTTCCCATAACGTGCCGGAAAACCACCTTTGTATACATTTATACTGTTGATAATTTCGGGATTAAAGACCGACATAAACCCTCCCAGATGATTTACGTGTATTACCGGAACATTGTCGAACAGGTAGGCATTCTGGCCAGGATCTCCGCCTCTTACCAACAACAGGCTGGATCCTTCTTTTTGCGAAGTAATCCCGGGAAGCAATTGCAGGCCTTTACTGACATCGGGTCTTGCACCAATTGATGGTATAAGGGATATTTCATTAGTTTTCAG
>JAFGVG010000078.1 GCA_016938095.1 Bacteroidales bacterium | reverse complement strand
CCATTCTTGAAGTAATTTGCACGCAGAATCACCTGACGCTTGCAAAAACGGGAGATACGATTTACCTTTCACGGTAATATAAACATGTCACATGTTACCACGTACCGTATTGGCCGCAATCCTGTGCCTCTTTGTGCATATACTGCCTTCCGGAGCACAGGATTCCCTGCTTTATAGCAGGATTTCGCTGCCCGATACGCTGGTGACCACTGAAAAGGCGCTGCAACGCATTGAAAGGCATACCGGCCTGTCCTTCTCTTATAATTCGGGCCTGATTGACAAAAGGCGCAGGGTTAATTTATATGCAAGCAATGAGCGACTTATTGACCTGCTGACGCGGCTTTTCGAGGATAACACACTGCAATACGCCATTATTGGCAAGCACCTGGTTGTTTACCGTGCCCTCAGGACCCTTGCTGTCAATCCCGAACAAAAGGGTGATTCGGTGTATTTTTTCGAAATAAGGGGAAAAATTTTTGATAGTGAAACACGGCAGCCCTTGCCGTTTTCGAGTGTTTTTCTGGTGGGTAGGACCATTGGTACCATCAGTAACGAAGACGGGGAATTCCTGCTTAAGCTCAGCTCCGCGGAGATAGGCCAGACACTGCGCATTTCGTGTATTGGATATAAGTTTTTCCAGTCACCCGTGGCGGACCTGGTAAATTCGGAGGCAAGTTACTATCTCGACGCCGATATCATCTCCATACAGGAAGTGATCATCCGGAAGCTGAATCCCATTTTCCTGATACAAACGGCCAACAGTAACCGGAATAAAAATTACGCGCAACGCCCTGCTTTGCTGACCTCGTTTTACCGCGAGTCGATTCAGCGGGGAAGTCGCTTTACCCTGGTTTCGGAGGCTATACTGGAGAACTTTAAAACCAGTTACAGCTCATTGGCACAGGATCAGTTTAAAATACTGAAAGGACGGAGAAGTGAATTGGTTAACGCCAACGATTCGGTAATGCTCAGGCTTAAAGCCGGGTTGAATACCATGTTGATGCTCGACGTGGTGAAAAACCCGCCCGATTTTATGTCGGCCGATTACCTCGACGAATATGTTTACCGGATGACCGATATTGTGGTGGAGGACGGAAGAGACAACTATTCCATTGAATTTGTGCCACGTCCCGGGGCTTCTCCGTCGGCCATTTACACGGGACGGATCATCATCGACATCAACGACATGGCTTTCAGGTGGATTGAATTCCACGTCAGTCCCGAATACCTCAATCAGGCCACCAACCTCTACATATTGCGGAAGCCATCGGATCTGACGGTTAAAATGCTGAAAGCGACTTACAAGGTTGCCTTCAGACAAACAGGCAACAAGTATTATCTGCATATGATCCAATGCGAAACAGGGTTCAGGATTCGTAAACGTAAACAGTTATCGGGAACGATATACAATACCAAACTCGAAATGGCTGTAACCGGTATCGACACTGTGGATGTCAGCCGGTTTCCAGCGCGCGAAGTCGCCCGGCCCTATGAGTTTTTTACCGAACAGTTAGGTGCATACGACGAAACATTCTGGGGCGAGTATAACTTTATTGCGCCCGACGAGTCGATTGAACATGCCATTCTGCGAATCAGCAAAATGCAGGCTGAACGTAAGGAAGAATAATCTCTTGCACCGGCGGTCAGATTGTTTTATCTTTATTACCTTTGTCCTGTCTTTATAAAATTTTAAAGACTATGGAAGAGATTAAAGGTCCACAGGTTAAAGATTTTGTAGCCACGGCAGAGGTGTTTTGCCGTACGCTGGAACAGGCTTCCAACAAACGCACCGGCGAACTGCTAAACGGGTTACAGTTGTTGTTGCCCCAGTTGTATATGAAATGTGCCCTTTTGCCGAAACCCAAGTATTGTTACGAAGAAGAACCTATGACCTTTGTCCGGGAGGACGATTATGCCCGCGTGCATAACGCACTTCAGCATAAGTTTGAATTGTTTAACGGCATTACCGGCATGTCGCCGGGAACCCTGCCCACCCAGCACGAATTGATAAGCTTTGGCATGGCAGAGAGCTTTACCGATTTATATGAAGAATTAAAGAATTTTGTAAAATTGTATGAAGTGGGTTTGCCCCAGCCGATGAACGACGCAGTTTGGAACTGCCGTAAGAGTTTTGAGCACCAGTTGGGTACACGCCTGATCGATTGCATGAAATCGCTTCATACGTTTATGTACGATAAAACCAGTACTGGATCCAGGGCCATTCAGCACGACGATTTCAGAGAGGATGCTGATGAAGAGGAACCCTGGTATTCCGACGATCAAGAAGAAGTTTATGGAGATGACGAATAACGGTAATTTTTTCACCAACATTGATGATGAGTATGTCAGATCGCTTCCTATCATGACCTTTCCCGGAATGATCAGGTTAATCGATCACCCCTCACAATTTGAAGACGTAAGAAAACGGTTGCACAACCAAAAACTCCTGGGTTTTGACACCGAAACCAAGCCATCGTTCAAAAAAGGACGTGTTCACCCGGTGGCCCTGCTTCAGTTGTCGACAAGTGATGAAGCTTTTCTGTTCAGGCTGAATAAAGTGAAATTGCCTGAATTTGTGATTGATGTGCTTGAGGACGAAGCCATTACCAAGGTGGGCGTAGCCCTTAAAGACGATATTAACGGGCTGAACAAGCTTGTGCCTTTTGAACCCGGGGGCTTTATCGATTTACAGCAGTTTGTCAAAGACTTTGGTATCGAAGACAACGGGTTAAAGAAGCTGGTCGCCAATGTGCTGGGGTTCAGGATATCCAAAAAATCGCAGACCTCCAATTGGGAGCAGGAAGAATTGGGGCCCGAGCAGCTCGATTATGCCGCCACCGATGCCTGGGTATGCCGGCAGATATATGAAGCCCTGACCGACCAGCGCGAACTCAATAATATAGCCTGATGCCGGAAGATGTTTTTGTAAAGGTGGTATTGAAACCGGGCAAAGAGCAATCGGTCAGGCGTCTTCATCCCTGGATATTTTCGGGAGCCATCCGTAAAATACACGGCAACCCGGCCGAAGGCGAAGTTGTTGAAGTATTTTCGGCCGACAGCGAGTTTCTGGCCATGGGACATTACCAGATTGGTTCCATTGCCGTACGGATATTTTCGTTTCAACAGGTGAAGCCCGATACGGATTTCTGGAATGATAAAATTTCAAAGGCATTTGCAGTGCGACAAAGCCTGCAATTGGCCGGTAACGAAAATACTACGGTATACCGACTGGTGCATGGCGAAGGTGATGGCATGCCCGGTTTGATTGTCGATTATTACAACGGGCTGGTGGTGATGCAAACGCATTCGATAGGCATGTTTCTGATACGTGATCAGCTGGCCGCGGCCATCTCGAAATTGTATGGGCCTGCGCTGAAATCCATCTACGACAAAAGCGAGAACACGCTGCCGTTTAAAGCCAATACCGGCGCCAAAAACGGTTTTATCAGCGGCGACCTGGCCAGGGTTGAAGTGCAGGAAAACGGCTACCGTTTTTTGATTGATGTGACCACCGGGCAGAAGACGGGCTTTTTCATTGACCAGCGCGACAACAGGCAATTGCTCAAGCACTATGCTGCCGGCAAAGAGGTTCTCAATATGTTCTGTTACACCGGGGGTTTTTCGGTTTACGCGCTTGGCGGCGGCGCTGCCAGGGTCGACTCGGTTGACAGTTCCGAGCAGGCGATGGAGCTGACCCGGCAAAATGTCGAGGCTAACGATATGAACAACGGGCGGCACAATGCCATAACGGCTGATGCCTTTGGCTACCTCAGTGATATAAAAGATACGTATGACCTGATTGTGCTGGATCCTCCTGCCTTTGCGAAACACCAGGATGCCTTAAACAACGCCCTGCAGGCGTATAAGCGTATGAATGCCAAGGCCATTGAGCAGATACGCAGTGGTGGTATTATTTTTACTTTTTCGTGTTCGCAGGTGGTCTCGCGCGAGAATTTCAGGAAGGCTGTTTTTGCCGCGGCGGCCAACACCGGTCGTCATGTGCGCATTCTTCACCAGCTTACACAGCCGCCCGACCATCCGGTAAGCATTTATCACCCCGAAGGTGAGTATTTAAAAGGATTGGTGCTGCAGGTGGAGTAGGAGAAGCAAAGGCGGTAACATCAAAAAATACAATAAAAGTCTGCTGGTCTGCTGGTCTGCTGGTCTGCTAAGTCTGCTGGTCTGCTAAGTCTTCTGGTCTGCTAAGTCTTCTGGTCTGCTAAGTCCTCTGGTCTTGCAGTCTTGTGAGTCTTGCAGTCTTGCAGTCAGTATATCTATTTCTTCATTTCTTCATTTTTTCATTCTTTCATTTCTTCATTGTCTTGGATCTTGGTTCTTGGATCTTGGTTCTTGGTTCTTGGATCTACTCGTCCCTCGTCCCTCGTCCCTTGTCCCTGCTATTCAACCAGTTCCCCCTTCGAATAAACGCCTTTCTGACTGGTACCGTCGGCCCAGGTATAGGTGCCTTCGCCTTCGAACAGGTTGTCCTTAAAAAATCCGGTGTACTTG
>JAFGVG010000453.1 GCA_016938095.1 Bacteroidales bacterium | reverse complement strand
GGCTAATGGCTAATTCTATCACCCCTTCTTCACCCGCACTGCCTTAGGCCCGCGTGCGCCCTGCTCAACTTCAAAGTTAACCCTTGTATTTTCGGCTAACAGTTCTTCCATATCGTTTATGTGCACAAATACACTATTCTGATTGGCCAGGTCGCGTATAAAGCCAAAGCCTTTTGATTCATTAAAAAATGTTATAATACCACTTCGCAGGCGTTCATCCGGTCCGTCTTCTGCTTTCTTGGGTACACTGACTTCAATATCCTCAGCTTTTATTTTGGAACGCCGGGTAGGATCCGGTGGTTCCGAGGTAATTCTTCCGTTCTCATCTACATAGGCAATCATGTCCTCAAAACTGGCAGTGCCATCTTTCGCGTTCTCCCTGCGGTCGAGCCTCTTCTGTTCCTTTTCTTTCCGTTTCTTTTCTTTTTTGTTTCGTACTTCCTTTTTGTTGTAAGTTTCCTGTGATCTGGCCATGTATATAATTTATTATGAATAATTCTGTGCCGTATACCTGTTCCTGTTATATGTACCGGAGTATAATCCAAAACAGGCAAATAAACAGAGGATTCAAAAAGATGGGCCGGTAAAGTCCGTTGTTACAGGTAAAACCCTGTGGGATAAGCGCAGGTTCTTAAATCATATTTGCCGCAAATATAGGGAAATAAATCGATTTTTATTTGCATAAAATGGTCAGATCACAAAAAGCTCCTGTGCAATTATTTCACTTTTTTGCAGGTGTCAATGCCGAATAGGGTATATAAGGGACAAATGCTGATAACACTGGTCAGCACAAAAATACCCGCCACAATCAACAACACCACGGCCAACGTACCTGTCAACACCTTGGTAAAAAACAACATTACAATAAGCGCAGCCACCACAAGGCGGATGATCTTATCCAGTTTACCCATATTATTCATATTTTTCTGTTTAATAATGATTACGATAGTCTATCTTACTTAAAACACGTTTTGCCGGAATTTGTTTAACAATAACGCATAAAAAAAACACAAAACAATTTATCCGTTAAGATTTTAATGTACTTTTGGCAGGTTTTTTAAAAGCTTTCTATGTATTCCAACAGACCATTTTTTGGGTCTAAAATCCGGTCGAAACTGGTAAACAAAACCATCCGTCCTGTTATCGACTACTTGCTACTGCTGTTGCTGTCGTTTATGCTGATCAAAGCCATTATGCTCATTGGCTTCGAAAATGTATCCACCATAAAGCCTGCAGATGAAGCCTATTATAAATGGTTCTTCACGCTGATTTCAGCAGGTTACCTGTTACGATCACTGATTTGTGTGGGTTTCAAAAGCTACACATCGGACTTTTTCACTTACCTGACCACAGGCATTGCTTTGTTATTGCTTTTTTCGCTTGATATCGAGCACGCCATTCAATGGATGAACAATCATTATGTTTATTCATTGATTATCCTGCTGCTCTTCCTGTTCGAATTTTCAAGGTTTGATATCAGAAAAGCTACCCTTGTACTGAACCCGGCCCAGCTGTTTATGCTAAGCTTCGCTTTACTTATTCTGGTCGGAGCAGCCCTGCTGAAATTGCCAAATGCCACTACATCACCCATTTCTTACGTTGATGCACTCTTTACATCAACAAGCGCCATTTGTGTTACCGGACTTATTGTTGTTGACACGGCCACTCAGTTCACTGCACTGGGTAAAAGTATTATTCTTCTGTTATTTCAGGCAGGTGGAATTGGTATTATGACCTTTACCAGCTTTTTCGGGTTCTTTTTTAAAGGAGGCTCGGCATCTTTTTCTGAAAGGTTTGTTTTAAGCGATTTTTTCAGTGAAGACAATGTTTCTGAAATCCGGAAAACACTTGCCAAGGTTATATTCATTACCCTGTTGTTTGAGGCAATTGGTGCTGCTCTCATCTATATCAGTCTGGATAATACCCATTTTCCCAATATCGGAAGCAGAATCAGGTTCTCCGTATTTCATGCCGTATCTGCGTTTTGTAACGCGGGGTTTTCAACACTTACCGATGGTCTCTACGATTTTCGTATCCGTAATACTTATCCTATTCTATATGTCGTAAGTATGCTTATTATTTTGGGAGGAATTGGTTTCCCCATTCTGCTTAACCTGTACACCTTTGTGAAGTATAAACTGTTAAGCCTGTTTTCTCTCATCAGGTTTGGGCGAAAAAAAGACTTCATTCCCATGATGATTAACGTTAACTCGCGACTGGTAATTTATACCACTTTGTTTTTGATAGTTGTCGGTTGTCTTTTCTATTTCCTGTTCGAAAATGACAATACATTAAAAGAAATGTCTGTTGCAGGCAAGTTGGCCCATACTTTCTTTAGCAGTGTAACACCCCGTACCGCCGGTTTTAATGTGGTAAATATGGGAGATTTATCCACTGCCGCAATAGTGCTAACCATATTCTTAATGTGGGTAGGGGCTTCGCCCGTGTCAAGCGGAGGGGGAATAAAAACCAGTACCTTTGCCATAGCCCTGTTGAATGTGCTTCGAATTGCACGGACAAAAAGACATATAGAATTTCATCACCGTGAGGTGCACGAGCGGTCGGTAGACAGGGCATTTGCCATCATTATTATATCCATCATTATGCTGGGAAGTTTTTCATTGGTACTACACCTTCTTGAACCCGACAAAAGTGCGCTGGCCGTTCTTTTTGAATGCGTTTCTGCATTTAGTACGGTGGGGTTGTCGCTTGGCATTACGCCCATGCTCTCAAATTACGCAAAAATTTTACTCATCGTACTGATGTTTATCGGTCGTATGGGCATACTTACGTTGCTATTTGCCCTTGTGTCAAAAACCAAAACCTCGGTATACCGGTATCCCAAAGAAAACATTGTAATTACTTAACCTGCATTAGTCATGAACTTTATTGTGATCGGTCTCGGTAACTTTGGTGCCTCACTGGCAAAAATTCTTACAGCCCTGGGCCACGATGTAATTGGTGTGGATAAGGACCTGGAAAAAGTGGAATTTTTTAAAGACAAGATTAAAAGCACCGTCAGTATGGATATCACCGATATTCATGCCTTAAAAACCCTGCCATTGAAAGATTGCGACAGGGTTATTGTGTGCATAGGCGATGATTTTGGCTCATCGGTAAAAACCACTGCCCAGCTCAGGAAACTTGGTGTAGAAAACATTTATGGACGCGAAAGTTCGCTGATTCACAAAACCGTTTTAAATCAGATTGGGATTGATGAGACCATTAACCCCGAATACGACACCGCTGTTGTTTTTGCCGAAAAACTCATCATGCCGGGAGTCTGGAGTATATACAATATTTCCGATGAAATAAAAATTGCCGAAATCAGTATACCTGACGAACTTATCGGCGAAAAGCTTTCGCAGGTGAAATTGTCGGCTTTTCGGAACCTTGCTGTAATTGCATTGAAATTTCCCGACAAGAAGTTGTCGACCCCTGCGTTAGAGAAATGGACAGCAATAGATCAACAAAATTTCAACTCTGATATCCTGCTGGAAAACAATATGCGTTTTGTGGTACAGGGCAGAAAAAAGGATATTATCGATTTCCTGATGCTGTAAATGTGTAATTTCACCCGTTAACAACGAAACCAAATTTTTCACTTTTATGAATGGTTGTTCGGGAATCGTGTTCATATTGTTTTGTTTCCTGTTGGCGGGCCAATCATTAACCGCTCAGTCGCCTTCATTTCAGACTTTTATAAACCCTGT
>JAFGVG010000452.1 GCA_016938095.1 Bacteroidales bacterium | reverse complement strand
TGCTGAATACCAACCGCACTTATATTTCAAACCTGATCAACGACGAGACCGGCTGCAACTTTAACACCTGGGTCAACCGTTACCGGATAGAACATGCACTGGAAATTATGAACAGACATGGCAGCAACCTGCTGGTAACCGAATACATTGCCCACGAGTCGGGCTTTGGATCTCCCAGTTCATTCATCAGGGCGTTCAAGACCCACACCGGTTTAACACCCGGAAAATACCTTCAGGAAAGGGCACTACAACAAGTTTCCCTCAATAACCCCGAATAACTCTTCCATGCTGAAAGGCTTGGTAAGCACGGCTGTACATCCAGCCACCAGTGCAAGTTCTTTCTCTTCGGCCGAACGCGATGCCGTTTGGGCAATGATGGGTATCCTGCTATCGAGATTTCTGATTTCACGGGTAACCTGTTTGCCATCCATATCAGGAAGCTGAATATCCATCAGAATCAGATCAAAACCATGCTGATTTCGGAAGCGTTCAATGGCATCGATACCGCTTTTCTCGCGCACAATGGCACCCCGGGTAAGCATAAGCAACTGATTGATGTATAGGAAACTCATATCATCATCTTCTACAACCAGGACTTTCTTATTTTCAAGATTTAGCAGTGCCATGTAAAACCTATTGGACATTTCAGCGTAAATATATAAAAAAACCGTATTTTTATTACCCAAGGTAATGCCATGAAAAAGAACATCGTTCAGCAGGTAACCCAGTTTTTTGAAACAGACATCTGGAAAATATCCACCAAGGATAAGCATCCTGTATTCAGTTTCTTTGTGCGCCTGGGTAAAATATTTTTCATCGCCATAAAAGGTTTCCGGAAAGACAAGATACAGATCAGGGCATCAGCACTGTCGTTTTACACCCTCCTTTCGCTTGTCCCTTTGCTGGCAATGGTATTTGCCATAGCACAGGGCTTTGGCATAAAGAGCAGGTTAAATAATATCTTAACCGAAAGACTGGTCGGGCAGGAAGAATTGCTGAATGTATTGCTGGGCTTTGTAGATAAATATCTCGGACACATCAACTCGGGATATATCGCCGGAATTGGTATTCTTATCCTGTTCTGGTCGGTTTTAAAAGTAATGGGAAACATCGAAAGCTCCTTCAACAATATATGGCAGGTTAAGAAATCCCGGATCATTTCGCGGCAATTTACTGATTATATCTCCATTCTGGTCATTGCCCCTGTTTTCCTGATCATTGCCAGCAGTTTTAACGTATCGCAACTGCAAAGTATTTCGAGCAGCATTCCCTTTCTGCACTATCTCGATTCGGTGCTGAGGGTTCTGGTAACCATACTGTCGTATACACTCATCTGGATTGTTTTCACCATTATCTATATTATTGTTCCTAACACCAGGGTTAAATTCGTGCCGGCTCTCATTGGCGGAATTATCGCGGGTACCATGTTTCAGTTACTCCAGTGGGGATATGTGAATTTCCAGTCGAAACTCACCAGCTACGGCGCCGTATATGGAACATTTGCTGCGCTGCCTTTACTGATGATGTGGCTCGAGTTCAGCTGGCTGATTGTATTGCTTGGTGCGGAAATATCGTATGCTTACCAGAATGCGGCACATTATGAACAGGAATCCGAAGACATACAGGTTAGTCCAAAACAACGCAGGGTGCTTGAATTACTAATAGCCCAGAAAATAATCACTAATTTTGCTGAAGGCAACGACCCGCTCAATTCAACCGACATAGCTGACCAATTGGGCATACCCGCCAGGGTTGTGCGCGACATACTATACGATCTGCTTGGTGCGCGTATTATCATCGAAACACTTACACACGAGGTACGCGAAGTGGGTTATCAGCCCGCTACCGACCCTGCAAAGCTTACCGTAAGCTATATAGTGGAAGCCCTCGATAAGAAAGGACAGGAGGTTTCCTTCGATAAGGAAAGTAAAGAATTCGGCAAACTCAGCAAAGTAGTCGATTCATTTTACGACGACCTGCTGAAATCGCCGAATAACAAAACGCTGAGGGATATCTGAACCGCTACCTCTTTACCCTGGCATTTCCTTCCCAAACGCTCCATACCTGGTCGTCATCAGCCGGTTGTGCATAGTCGGTAAGGAAAGTGGTTGCCAGTGCACCCGAGGCCCAGCCAAATTCTATCCACTTGCGGGATTCCCAGCCCTTCAGTATGGCATAAAGCATACCACCTACGAAACCGTCGCCTCCGCCAATGCGGTCGAGTACATGTATCTCGCGCGGTTCAACTACATGCCACTCGTCGCCCACCAGCATGATGGCTCCCCACATATGGGCATTGGTATGAATCACCTGCCGGAGCGTGGTGGCAAATACCGAAGCATTGGGAAATGCCTTCTTCACATTGGCAATCATGCCTTTGAAACCTTGAATTTTCCCGGCAATATCTTTTCCACCGGCCTCGGGACCTTCGATACCCAGGCAAAGCTGGAAATCTTCCTCGTTACCCACCAGGATATCCGCAACACTGGCTATCTCTGTAAAAATATCGTGTAGTTCCTTTTCCCGGTCCTTCCAGAACGAAGCCCGGTAATTTAAATCGAAAGCTATTCGTGTTCCGTATTTTTTGGCCGCCCGTGCCAGTTCGAGACAAAATTGACTGGTTTCAGGTGACAGCGCCCCAATAAGCCCTGAAAGATGCACTATCTGAACACCTTCTTTGCCAAAAATCCTGTCAAGGTCAAAATCCTTTACATTGAGCGTGCGCCCAACCTCTCCTGCCCTGTCGTTTAGCACACGCGGACCGCGGGATCCATATCCGCT
>JAFGVG010000451.1 GCA_016938095.1 Bacteroidales bacterium | reverse complement strand
TTGGTTTCCAGGGCCGAGGTAATCCACCAATGGATATTTCTTTCGCGTGCCAGGCTTATCCATTCCCGGGTGGCGGCCAATCCGCCCAGCAGGCCGGGCTTCAGCACCAGGTACTGTGGTTTTATGGTATTCAGCATTTTTATACGGCTGGCCATGTTGTGCAGGCCAATCATCTCCTCGTCGAGGGCAATGGGCACAGGCGACAGCTCGCATATCCTGGCCATATCGTCCACCCGGCCCGCGGCAATGGGTTGTTCAATGCTGTGCAGGTCGAATTCCGACAGTAGTTTTATTATTTCCAGCGCTTCGCGGGGTTTGAAAGCGCCGTTGGCATCAAGCCTGATTTCCAGTTCGTCGGGTGTGCAGGCATTGCGGATGAATTTAAGCACTTCGAGCTCTTCATCGAAATCGAGTGCCCCGATTTTCATTTTAAGACAGGTAAAGCCGTCATTCAGTTTCTGGCGGACCTGCCTGATCATGTCTTCTTTACTGCCCATCCAAATGAGCCCGTTAATTCTGATGGTGTCAATTCCTTCGGTAAAGCCCGATGGATAAAGGATTCTGTTGCCGTTCGACCGGATGTCCCTCCAGGCTGTTTCGAGTGCAAAGTTGATGGAAGGCCATTCCAAAAGGCTCGTATCGGCGAGGTAATTGCCCTGGTTTATGCGTTCCACGGTCTGGTTAAGCTTATTGTCAAACCCTTTGACATCGTCGTAACTGAGCCCCGCGAAAAGCGAGCATTCGCCAATTCCGGCAATGGATGGCTCTTCGGTGTGATACAGCACAATAAAATGTACCTTTTTACTTTGGTAAGTGCCACGGGATGTTGTTGCCGGGCGCTGAAACCAGAATTCGGAGTGAATGGTTTTTGCCTTGATCATTGAAGTATTAAACCTAAACCAAATGTAAAGGAAAATGCGAATGTCCCAATGGCCAGTTTTTTTAATTCCGGGTTCAGGTCGCCGGGATTGGTGTTTTTCAGCACCACAATGGCATTATGGGCAAATAAAGGACAGGTAAGGATAAACAGGAACTGGTAAACGGAGTGGAACCGGAGCAGGGTGTAGAGGAGCGAGAATGCTACGGAAAGAATGAGGAGTGAAAGGTGGTAAATTTTGGCAGCCTTGCTACCGATGTGCACTACCAGCGTGTTTTTTCCTGAAAGGGCATCGTTTTCGATATCACGCATGTTGTTCAGGTTCAAAACCCCTGAGCTTAAAAGTCCTATGGCAGCAGCGGGCAGCAATACCAGCGGATCGAAGGTTTGGGTGTGCAGATAGTAGGTACCGGCAACGCCAACAATTCCGAAATAAAGAAAAACGAAGATGTCGCCCAGCCCGATGTAACCATAAGGATTTCTGCCGATGGTGTATTTGATGGCGGCGTAAATGGCCGATAGTCCGAGTATAAAGAAGAAAAGAATGATTTTCCAGTTAAAATGACGCAGGCCGAGGAAAATGAGCGCTGATCCTGATACCAGGGCAAGTACAACAAATACGCCAATCATCGTTCGCATTTGCTTTCGTGTCACAAGTCCGCTCTGGGTGATCCTGAGCGGGCCTATCCGGTTTTTACTGTCGGTGCCATGGGAGGCATCGCCGTAATCGTTGGCCAGGTTCGAAAGAATTTGCAGGAACAGGGTGGTGAGGGTGGCCAGTACAAAAACATACCAGCGGAAATTACCTTGTGCGTAAGCCAGAAAGCTGCCGAGAATGGCACTTGACAGTGCCAGTGGAAGGGTGCGCAGCCTAAAGGCATGTATCCATGTGTTGAGGGTTCGGGTCATGGCAACTTGGGATACTTGTTAAAGTCAGGTTTTCTTTTTTCGAGAAAGGCTTTTTTCCCTTCCTGGGCTTCGTCGGTCATGTAATAGAGCATGGTGGCATTGCCGGCCAGTTCCTGTATGCCTGCCTGTCCGTCGAGTTCCGCGTTCAACCCGGCTTTGATCATGCGCAGGGCAAGCGGACTGTGTTCCATCATTTTTTTACACCAGGCCACGGTTTCATCCTCGAGTGATGCCAGGGGTACCACTTTGTTCACCAGACCCATTTCCAGTGCTTCTGAGGCGGTATACTGACGGCAAAGGAACCATATTTCACGGGCCTTTTTCTGACCCACTATGCGGGCGAGGTACGACGATCCGAATCCGGCATCGAAACTGCCTACACGGGGACCCGTTTGTCCGAATACGGCATTTTCAGCGGCAATGGTGAGGTCACACACCACGTGCAGTACGTGGCCTCCGCCGATGGCATAACCGTTCACCATGGCCACAACCGGTTTAGGAATGGACCGGATTTGCTTCTGCAGATCGAGAATATTAAGCCGGGGCACACCGTCCTTACCGATGTAGCCGGCAAAACTTTTTACGTTCTGATCGCCCCCGCTGCAGAATGCCTTGTCACCTGCCCCGGTGAGCACCACAACGGAAATATCGGGATTTTCACGGCAATGGGCCATGGCATCGCACATTTCCAGCGTGGTATCGGGTGTAAAAGCATTCCGGTAACGCGGCCGGTTGATGGTGATCCGGGCAATGCCTTCGAAATAATCGAATAGGATTTCTTCGTAGTTTTTAATGGTTGTCCAGTTTCTCATGCCTGCCGAAAAAATATTTTATCCCCACATGCTCATCAGACTACGGAAAGTTGTTGCACTGACCGTGGGGTCGGTTTCAATCTCTAAAACGGATGCCCCATGGTTTTTGTTCATAAATTCGGGCCAAACGGCTTCCAAAGATGTCAGATCCCCGGCAAAGTGATATTGCAATCCGTAAGCTTCGGCTAATTTATGAATATTTACCGGATGGTGTGCTTCCACCAGTTTTTTAAATCCGGGCTTTTCCGAGGGACCTTTCAGTATGTGGAATATGCCGCCGCCGTGGTTATTCACTACAACAATGCGGAGGTTTTTTGGCAACTCGCGATTCCACAAGGCATTGGAATCGTACAGGAAGCTTAAGTCGCCCAGCAAAGTGAGTGTAGGTTTGCCCGACGCAAAGGCAATTCCCGATGCCGTGGAAAGGCTGCCGTCGATACCCGACACACCGCGGTTGGCATAGTAAACTGCCTGCGGGTTAGGTGTAAAAAGCTGCGAATAGCGTATTACGCTGGAGTTACCAAGTACAACCAGTGTTTCGTCGGGGATGGCATTAGAAATGTGTCCGAATACCGTGGCATCGGAGAAGGGCAGTTGGGCAAGGGTTTCATTGAGTTTCACCCGGGTGTTTTCAGCTATCTCATGCCATTGAAGCGACCAGTCGTTTTGCTTTCCCTCCTGCCGTATGTCAGACAGCGCCTGATAGAACGAATGGGCAGGGAAGTGAATATGCCGCATGGCTTGTTTATAAGTATCGATCAGGGTATTGTCGATTCCCACGCGCCACAGCTTCAAATTTGTTGCCCTTCGCAGGTATCCTGTAAGTGCTTTGGAAACCACCTGTCCACCGCTATGGATGACCAGGTCGGGGTAAAGGGGATTGTTACCCCGGGTATTGGACAACAACAGGTTGGAGGTTGAAAGGACACCGGGTGACATAATATTGGCGATATTTTCAGCCATGACTACCACGCGCGGATCCGCCATCAGGGCCGGCAAAACACGGGAGGTTTCCGAACCGGACTTGTCCTGTCCGTGAACGATCAGGATGCTGCGTGCATCATTCCATTCCTGTGCCAGTTCAGTGGTTAATTCAGGTTTGGCAAAAGGAATGACGCGGTCAATTATCCGCAGGTTTTCGGAAACCGGCGGCAACTCGTCGTAAAGTGGTTCTGCCAGTGGTACATTAATGTGCACCGGCCCTTTGGCAGGGGTCATGCACAGGTCGTATGCTTCATTGGCTATCCGGTGGGCAAACCAGAGGTTGTCTCCGGAAGAGGTCGCCACAGGCATTTCAAAGCTTTGTTTAACAAAGGATTGAAAAACATGGTGTTGCCTGATGGTTTGATTGTCCTGCTGATCAATCCATTCGGGCGGACGGTCGGCGGTAATGGCCAGCAGGGGTACATGCTGATGATAAGCCTCAGCAAGAGCCGGTGCATAATTCAACACTGCCGTACCCGAAGTGCAGATGATGGCAACCGGTTTGTCTGTATAAAGCGCTATACCCAGTGCGTAAAATGCTGCACTGCGTTCATCGGCAATGCTCAGGCAGTTTTCTCCAAAAATCATGAAGAAAGCTTCTATTAGCGGGGCGCTGCGTGAACCGGGCGAGATCACTGCGTATTCAAGCCCTTTGCGTTTCAGTATGTCCGGCAGGTCGGCTATATGTTGTTTTTGGTGTAACATTCAACTGATGGATTGGATGACAGACAGCAGCGTTTCTGCCTTTATTTCGGTTTCTTCCCATTCTTCTTCGGGAACCGAGTCGGCTGTGATACCGCCGCCAACAAATAATACCAGCCTGTCCCCATGTACTTTGAGGCACCGGAGGTTTACAAAAAGCTGCAACAGGTCGTCGATACCCACAGGCCCCAGTAAACCGGAATAAAACTCACGGTTGTGCTTTTCTGCCTGTAAGATAAAGTCGAGTGCATCTTTGGTTGCCATGCCGCAGATGGCGGGGGTGGGGTGCAGGGCATGGATAAGCAGGGGTAAACGATTTCCCACGGCCCGGGCGGGAAAGGAAAAATCGGTGCGCAGGTGTGCCAGGTTACCGGCTTTGGCTACATACGGACCACGCATGCTGTAGCCTGTTACTTCAAAATCGGCTAATATACCCGAAATATGCCGGGTAACATAATCCTGTTCCTTGATCTCTTTCCGGTTCCAGTTTTCAATATGCATGTTTTCCGGCCGGAATGGCATGGTTCCTGCCAGCGACACGGTGTTCAGTGCGCCATTGCGGGCACACATAAAGGGTTCAGGAGTGGCACCTGTCCAACACTGACCGTTAACATGGCAGATATAAACAAAGGCATTGGGATAGGCCTCACAAAGCGATTCAAAAATGGCAGCCAGTTTTAACGTGTAATTACCCGGTAATGACTTCACCCGCGACAGTACCACTTTTTCAAATGCTCCGATACGGATTTGCGAAATGGATTCGCTTATGAGCCGAAGGTATTCAGGTTTTGTGGTGTCCTCGGGTTCTTTGGCGGTTTGTGAACAGGGCGGCCGGAATGGCAGGCTTTCAAGAAGGGCCATATCTTTTTGACCGGTGTTACCACGTATGATGATATCCGGTCGGATCAGGTAGGAGTGGTTTCCGGCAGTAGAAAACGGGGCAATCAGAAATCCTCTTCCGGGCAGGGTATCCACAATTTCACCCAGGGGCGTAATTTCAGGATTTGTCTGTACCACCAGCGTTACCGGATGGTCGCCCGGCAAACGGTATGCAGCAAAATGCACCTGCTTGCCAAGGCATATTCGCAGTGCATCAAATGCGGTGAAGGTATTGCTGTTCATCTCGTTCACGCGGTGGTTCATTTTTTCCGGACGATCATCATAGTAACCCGGGTAATGCAAATAAGTTTATTGCTTTCATCTCTGATTTTCACATCCCACACGTGGGTCTTTTTTCCGCGATGGATGATCTCCGCCCGAGCCAGAAGAGTTCCTTTGTTAACGGTGGACAGGTGGTTGCCTGATACTTGCAACCCTAACACATCGTACTTTTCCGGATCAACCAGTAGGTAAGAACCTCCACTGGCAATAGTTTCGGCCAGTGCCAGCGATGCTCCTCCATGCAGCAGGCCCATGGGCTGTAATTTATTGTCCACCGGCATGGTGGCTTCAATGAAGTCATGGCCGGCATCGGTAAACTCAATGCCCAGAAAGCTGATAAAGGTGCCGTTGCAAAGGGTGTTTAGTTTTTCAATCATGTTGTAGAATATAGAACCAAGAACCAAGAACCAAGAACCAAGAACCAAGAGCCAAGAACCAAGAACCAAGAGCCAAGAGCCAAGAGCCAAGAGCCAAGAGCCAAGAGCCAAGATAGGGACAAGGGACAAGGGACGAGCAAAACAAAAAGCTAAAGGCCAACAGCTAATAGCTATTTTTAAAGCAAAGATAGTGTTTTGAACGGGATGTAGAAGGAAAGTTATCCTCAGCGTGTTTTGGTGGCTATCAGCAGATTTACCGAGCCGAACAGAAAGTAGCGTTCTGTTGCCAGGTTGAGGTGGTGGCTATGGAGCATGGCCTGCAGTTCATTGAAAGGATAAAAACCCGAAGAGGAGCCTGCCAGGTAGCGGTAGGCTTCGCGGTTTCCCGAAATGAGGCTGCCCAAGGGAATCAGGACTCCTTTCAGATAAAGGTCATATAAACCGGCAATCACCCTGTTTTGGGGCCGGGCACTTTCGAGAATGAGCAACCGGCCACCTGGTTTTAAAATCCTTGCCATTTCGCGAATGAAATCATCACGATGCGGATTCTCCCAGGTGAGGTTGCGAAAGCCGAATCCAATGGTGATGCAATCGACGGAATCGCTGTCGAAGGGCATGGAGGCTGCATCACCCCGGATAAAGGACGGTGGGTGTGCAAGCCGGGATGCCTTTTTCACAGCTATTTCCAGCATTTCAGCGTTCAGGTCGTACCCGGTAATATTGA
>JAFGVG010000077.1 GCA_016938095.1 Bacteroidales bacterium | reverse complement strand
GAGCAGGTAAGGTGAACCGGGATACCGTTTGACCAATTCCCTGAAAGATTCACCGGCCTTCCCCAAATCTTTCAGCTCATCGCGGTAGATGACCCCCATATTGTAAAGGGCCTCTTCGGTTTTTTTGTGCGTGGCTTCCACAGCGGAATCGGTAAATGGGATATTCACCAGGTAATATTCACGCGACATTTTTCCATAGGCAGGTTCTGCTAAGACGTCATTGGCTGATATTTCGTCGGTTTCGGTGCCTGCGCCGGGCATGGCGGTAACCATAGCTTTAACGGTTCTTTGCCAGTGATCTTCGAGTTTCCGGTTGCCCCATCGTGTGCGAAATTCCCGGTAGCCAAGGTCTTTGGCTGCATCGTTGTAAAAGTACCATTTTACAGTTGAACCCGTAGCCATGGGTTGACGCATGGTATTACGCAAGGCAGCTTCATTGTCGAATTGCTGATTCAGCTGTTCTTCCTGCTGTTTTAGCCGGGCTTCCTCTTCGGCTTTTCGCTCATCCTCAATAATTTTATCGATTACTTTATTGCGGTCAGCTTCGGGTAAGGCGGCAAGTATCAACACACTGTCGGCCAGTTTCACGGTATTGATTTCATTCACCAGCCGGGTAAGGCTTTTGGACTTGGTAAAAATTGCGTTATAACCCGGGTAATCAGCGTCAATGTGTGCAACGGCACTATCGTAATAAGCCTGCGCATTGGGATAGTCGGGGATGGCATAGTAATGATTGGCCAGCGTCAGATACGACCTGACTTTTTGCTGTTCATTACCTTTATTGGCCGCGATGGACCGGGTATAATACGCCAGTGCTTTTTGTTCATCACCCTCTTTTATGGCGAGATTTCCCAACGCGTAATAAACCTGGTCCTGGTATTCGATGTTTTTATCATCGTGTAGCATTTTATTCAGTTCGGTTTCGATAACATCGGCTTGTCCGAAGCCTTGTTCGTAAGCCAGCGCCCTGTTAATCTGGGCATTGAAAGCCATATCATAAACCGGATTCATTTTAATAACCTGGGAATAGTATTCCGAAGCCTTTTTGAGTTCCCCGGTTTTTTCAGCCAATTGCGCCAGTATGAAAAGGTAGCGGGTTCGTTGCTTTTTTCTTTTTTCACAGGCCAATGCTTTTTCGAGCAAATCGATTGCTCCGGCATAGTTTTGCTGTTTCAACTGGTAATCGGCATAGGTGGTGTAGTATTCGGGCAGTGTTTTTTTGGGCAGGGATGCATTGTTGTTCAGCGAGGAAAGGATCTCGGAAGCGGTTATGTATTGACCGGTTTCGGTGAAAATGCGTGCAAGCCATATTTGTGCTTCAAATGCGGCAGGCTGATTTTTGAAGTCGTTGATCAGACGTCTGAAAATATCCGTTGCCAGCTCGAATTCGTGTTTGTAAAAATGTGCTTTGCCCATGAGCAGGTAAGCATCGTCGACAAATACGTTGTATTCTTTTTTACTGAAAAAGGCTCTTTGATTGGGAGTAAGGTTTTTGTTATCCTTAACCTTGGGCTTGGCGGTAATTGAATGCAGCGTGATCAGCTTTGAACATTTCTTGATGGTGCGGTCCATATCCGAACCGGCAACGGACACAGCTTCTTTTGAGGAATAATTGAAGAGGGGGAGGATTTCGGAATAATCATCAACAAAATCCTTATCGATTTTTTCGAGCCCTTTTTTATAGCTTTCGCTGGCATTAAAAAGAACATTGTATTTGGCTGTAAGGCCGTGATATGCCCTTGACAAACCCGTGTTTTTCTGTGCGCTGCACCCTGCAAGCAAAACAAGGATTAATAAAAGTCCGGTGTGTAAGGGCGTATTTTTCAAAGTGTTTTTTGTTATGGCAAAAATAGCGGTATCTCCCGATTATGCAAAAAGGGATAACTTATCAGTTAAGCTAACTTTCAAATATGGTAAATTATTTTTCAGGCAGTAAATTTATTTATTGTAAAGGAACGAAAAAACATCCTTGTTTGCTCAAAATCACTGAAGTTTTGCGTAGGCCAGCGAAGCAACGCTGAGGGTTAGTCCGGAAACCGACAGCAGTGCTTCGGCACAGGCTTCAATGGTAGCCCCTGTGGTAATAACATCATCGACCAGTAAAACGTGCTTATTGGCCAGCGGTTCGGCATTGGTTATGGTAAAGGCGTTTTTTACGTTTTCCCAGCGTTCATACCGGGCTTTTCTGGTTTGCGTGGGCGTTTCAGCAATTCGTTTTACAAGCGAAGAATGTACCGG
This sequence comes from Bacteroidales bacterium, assembly GCA_016938095.1. Classification (GTDB taxonomy): domain Bacteria; phylum Bacteroidota; class Bacteroidia; order Bacteroidales; family UBA10428; genus UBA5072. The sequence continues at coordinate 6,157 of JAFGVG010000077.1, read as the reverse complement.
AATGTTAAGTGCAGCTGATAATCCCTGTGCAAAATATTCGCTCTGGTTATAACCACGCTGCTTAAGTTTCCGCTTGTGCAGTGGCACCGGATGAATAAGGTCGGCTGTTGCAAAAGGTGTATCCCTCAGTTCAAGGCCGAAAAGCCTACCCATTTCGATGGCGGCATGGTATTGTCCCTTGTATTTTATGGCATGCAGCAGGTTTTTGTATTCGCTGTTTTTGCTAAAGTAAATGAATGAAGTGGCATTGGCAAGTGGAATACGCCCCCAGAAAATTCGTGCCACTTCGTTGTCGGAGATATGATGAAAAGCTGTGCGGGGCAGGGTTGCCAGACATGACAAACAAAGAACTTTTTCGTGTTGCATTAACAGGCAACCGCATGTGGCACAGCAACGGGGATATAACAGGGTCAGCAAACCCAGACCATGCTGCCCAGCGCTATGTATTAACGAACGAATCACCGGTGGATCATTTAAATAACGTTAAGCTTTATTTCATAGCTCAATTGAACGGTTTTTTTAAGTGTGGCACTAACGCCGCAATATTTCTCCTGAGACAACTCAATGGCCCGTCTTATTTTATCTTCAGGCAGTTCTTTTCCCCAGAATTCATAAATCATATGAATGGAAGTGAAATATTTTGGATGCTCATCGGTAAGTGTTGCGTCGACTTTAACATTAAAATCACTTACTTCCACTTTCATTTTTTTCAGGATGGATATAACATCCATGCCCGTACACCCGGCCAGAGAAACCATGAGCATGGGTTTTGGCCTGGGGCCTGCGTTATTGCCGCCAACTTCGGGGCCTGCGTCCAATAATACTTTATGCTCATTCAATTCGGCTTCAAAAGCCATCCCTCCTGTCCATTTTACATTAATGCTATCTTTCATTTTTTTTTGCTTATTTTGGTATTTTTATAGCAAATTTAGTCAATATTCGCATCGTCAATTATTACTCTATGAAAAATCAAGTAACACCGTCCGGCAAGGATTGTTTTATTGACAGCGCATCTATTTTCAGGCATCTTACCAACCACGAACTGTCTTTAATTCCGGTTGACCAGGAACCCGATACTTATAAAAGAGGGACCATCATTTATTCCGAAGGTAGTCGTATTAATGGTTTCTACTGTGTACAAAAAGGTATAATAAAGATTTTCAAAACAGGTTTTGACGGTAAGGAGCAAATCATCCGGTTTGCCAAAAAGGGCGATATTATGGGTTTTCGTTCAACCATAACCCGCGAACGTGCCTGTACATCTGCAAAAGTGCTCGAAGACGCCTTAATATGCTTTGTTCATGCTGAAACCGTGCTGGAATTTGTAAAAAACAACGGTAATTTTGCGCTCGAATTGCTGCAAATTGCCTGCAAGGAGCTCGGAGAAGCTAACGACTACATTACAGATATTGCACAGAAAACAGTGCGTGAACGCCTGGCTGAAGTGCTGATTCACCTGCGTAAGGATTTCGACCTCGACCAGGAAAAATACCTGCAGATTACCCTTACCCGTGAGGAACTCGCCAATATGGTCGGTACTGCCACAGAATCAGTAATCAGGTTGCTATCGGAATTCAAACAGGATGGTTTGATTGAGTTGCATGGACGCAGAATCAGAATTCTCGATGAAAAATCGTTGTATAAAATCGGTAATATTAATGATTGAGAACCGACCTGTAAAAATCGGACTTACAGCATGGACTGGCATTCGGTAATTTTTGCTTTTTCACTTACACTTTTTGCCGGTTTGGCAACCGGGGTGGGAAGTGTTATTGCTTTTTTTGCCCATTCTACCAACACAAGGTTTCTATCTTTATCGCTTGGATTTTCTGCCGGTGTAATGATTTATGTTTCACTCATAGAAATATTTTCAAAAGCCCGTGATTCGCTGGTAATACCCCTGGGTGACCGCGCCGGATACTGGCTGACGGTAGCTTCGTTTTTTGGGGGTATGGTGGTGATTGCTGTTATTGATAAGCTGGTTCCTGAGATGGAAAATCCGCATGAGCTGAAGCGGATTGAAGAGGCGGAACACCCCTCGGAACAATTTAAAAGAAAAAAGTTGCTCCGAATGGGTATGTTTTCGGCCATGGCTATTGGCATTCACAATTTCCCCGAAGGCCTTGCCACGTTTACGGCAGCTTTACGCGAACCTACGCTGGGGATAGCTATTGCAGTAGCCATTGCCATTCATAATATCCCTGAAGGGATTGCTGTATCTGTTCCGGTTTATTATGCCACCGGAAACAAGAAAAAGGCATTTTGGCTTTCATTCCTTTCGGGTTTATCTGAACCCATAGGCGCAATGGTTGGATTCCTGCTGCTGATGCCCTTTCTGAACGATGTGGTTTTTGGTGTTCTCTTTGCCGCAGTAGCGGGTATCATGGTTTTTATTTCCATTGACGAATTGTTACCGGCAGCAAGGGAATACGGGGAGGCCCACCTTTCGATTTACGGTGTGATAGGGGGCATGTTGTTGATGGCGGTGAGCCTGTTGCTTTTTGTTTAAAATACTTATCTGTTGTATGGCTGAGCGGGAGATCGAGATAAGAAAAGCATCCTGGATTGGAATCATTGGAAACGCTTTTTTATCGGCATTAAAAATTGTTGTTGGCTTTATTTCGGGCAGTTTGGCTGTTGTGGCCGATGGAATTGATTCTGCCGGAGACGTCATCACCTCTGCCATAACTTTATTTACCGCACGATACCTGTCGAAACCCCCCAACAGGAAATACCCGTATGGTTATGAGCGTGCTGATACAATTGCAACAAAAGTGCTTGCTTTTATCATTTTCTTCGCAGGTGCCCAATTGCTGATAATTACCATCCGGAAACTATTTACGGGTATACATCATCAGTTACCCACAAAACTGGCCATTTATGTTACCCTTATATCCATCGTGGGAAAGTTATTGCTGGCGTTTCATCAGTTTCATACCGGAAAGAAAACAGGCAGCAATATGCTGATGGCCAATGGCAAAAATATGCAGAACGATGTATTGATCTCTGTGTCGGTTTTGTTGGGATTGATTGGTGTTTATGTTTTAAGGTTACCTGTGTTGGATACCGTTTTTGCTCTTGCGGTAAGTCTTTGGGTGCTATGGGTTGCCATTAAGATATTCAGGGATGCCAGCCTGGAACTTATGGATGGAACAAGGGATTGCACCATTTACGAAAAGATTTTTGATGCGATTGACAAAGTACCGGGAGCACATCATCCGCACCGGGTGCGCGCCCGGCATATCGGGCACAAGATCATGATTGTTATTGACCTTGAAGTGAACGGCGATCTGTCGTTAAGGGAAGCTCATGCCATAGCACACCGCGTGGAAGATTCTATAAAATCGAGTATTGACAACGTTTTTGATGTGACCATCCATATAGAGCCTTTGGGCGATCATCATCAGGAAGAACCTTTTGGTGTGAATAAAAGCACCCTGTAGTGCAGTTTTTTGTACATGTTTTTGGAAATGTTTCATACCTTTTGCCATTAATTTAAATCCATGGGAAGAAAAAGTCATCTGAATAAAACAAGGGGGATAAGTAAAAAAGAATTGTCAAACAACATGCTGGCTGTTTTTACTGCCCATCCGAAGAAAGCTTTTAATTATAAGCAATTGGCAGGAGCACTGCTCATTACTGATCCGGCCGAGAAGAAAATGGTTACATCCTTGTTGGGAGAGCTCAAACAAAAGGAAGCCATTGAAGAGGTATCAACAGGTAAGTTCAGGCTTAAATCCAGGGGTGGAACGGTGATAGGAACTGTGGATATGGCCAGGGGTGGTTTTGCTTATATTGTTTCCGAAACCTTTAAGGACGACATTTTTGTCTCGCAGGAGAATTTGCATCATGCACTGAACGGTGATACGGTAAAGGTGCTGGTTTATGCCCACAGAAAATCGAGCAGGCTCGAGGGTGAGGTGGTTGAGATTCTCGAAAGAGCCAGGGAAACATTCGTTGGTACAGTAGAAATAGCCGGAAGGCTTGCCTTTCTGGTTCCGGATACCCGCCAGATGCCGTTTGATTTGTTTATTCCGCTTGACAAACTTAAAGGAGCCGGGAAAGGACAGAAGGCCATTGCACGTATAACCGAATGGCCGGCAAATGCCAGGAATCCGTTTGGCGAAATCGTTGAGGTATTAGGCGATCAGGGCGATAATGAAACCGAAATGCATGCCATATTGGCCGAATTTGGCCTGCCTTTCAAATTCACTGAAGATGTGGAGGAGGAGGCTGCCCGAATAGGCGACCATATTACGGAAGCCGATATCAAAGCAAGGCGCGATTTCAGGGAAGTGCCGACTTTTACCATCGACCCCGCAGATGCCAAAGATTTTGATGATGCCTTGTCATTGCGCCGGATTTCGCAGGACAGGTGGGAAGTTGGTGTTCACATCGCCGATGTAACCCATTATGTCAATCCCGGAACCCTTATTGACGAAGAAGGGCTTCAACGAGCCACTTCGGTTTACCTGGTGGATCGTGTAGTTCCCATGTTGCCCGAGCGATTGTCGAATTATATCTGCTCGCTGAGGCCGAACGAGGATAAGTTGTGCTTTTCTGCCGTTTTTGTCATGAATGAGCGCGCAGAATTGCAGGACGAATGGTTTGGACGTACCATTATCAGGTCAGACAGACGATTTTCCTACGAGGAAGCCCAACAAATAATTGACACAGGCGAAGGCGACCTGAAAGACGAGATGCTTATGCTGAACAGGCTGGCACGTATCTTAAGGGAAGAGCGGTTTAAAGCCGGAGCTGTGGCTTTTGAACGCGATGAAGTGAAAATTGATGTGGACGAAAAGGGCCGGCCGGTGCGGATTTATTATCGTGAGCATGGGTTATCAAACGAATTGATTGAAGAGTTCATGTTGCTTGCCAACAAAAAGGTGGCTGAATATGTTGGTAAAGCACATGAAAAGAAGACCTTTGTTTATCGGGTACACGATCGCCCCGACAATGAAAAGTTGCAGAAATTCTCACGGTTCATCAAACGTTTCGGGTATAAAATATCTTTGAAGTCGGGCAAACAAATAGCATTGTCGCTTAATAACCTGCTTGAGGAGGTGAGGGGTACCAGGGAGCAGGACATTGTTGAAAACCTGGCATTGCGTGCCATGGCCAAAGCCGAGTATACCACAAAGAACATAGGGCATTACGGACTGGCATTTGACCATTATACCCATTTTACTTCCCCCATCAGGCGTTATCCCGATATGATGGTTCACCGCTTGCTGGCCGGTTACCTGAAAGGGACACCCACTGAAAATCAGAAAGCGTATGAAAAGATGTGCCGCCATTCTTCAAAAATGGAAGTACTTGCCATGGAGGCAGAAAGAGCATCCATCAAATACAAACAAACCGAGTTTATGAAGGACAAGGTTGGCCAACAATTCGAAGGGGTGGTTTCGGGTGTTACCGAATGGGGTATTTATGTCGAAATAATCGAAAACAAATGCGAGGGGATGATCCCTATTCGCGGACTGGCGGGCGATTTTTACGAGTACGACGAAGATAATTACTGTATCAGGGGCAGGCGAAGCGGTAAGAAATACCAGATTGGCGATCCATTGCAGATTGAAGTGGTGAGGGTGAACATGGAAAAGAAGCAGATCGATTTTGCACTGGTCAGTGAAGAATAATCAATCAAGCTTAGCAATATGGTGCTTAACTACATCTGGATAGGGTTTTTCGTCATTGGTTTTATTGTGGCTGTTTTCAGGGTGGTCGGGTATTACTTCCGCGATTTTTGCTTGCAGCATCTGGGTCTGTTGTTTGACGCAGCCGACCGGGATGTTTTTTCGGCTATTGTTCAAAGTACTTTTGACATGGCCAAAACCAGCGTCGAAATATCCATTTACCTGATAGGCGTGATGACCTTGTGGCTGGGCATCATGAAAATTGGTGAACGCGGAGGTGCTGTAGGTGCCCTGTCGCGTTTAATGAATCCCCTATTTGGGCGTATTTTCCCGGGGATTCCCAAAGGACATCCGGCCATGGGCTCCATTATGATGAATTTCAGTGCCAATATGCTGGGACTTGACAATGCCGCCACACCGCTTGGATTAAAGGCCATGAATGAATTGCAGGAGGTGAATGCTGATTCCGAAAAGGCTTCTGATGCGCAAATCATGTTCCTGGTCCTCAACACCTCCAG
>JAFGVG010000450.1 GCA_016938095.1 Bacteroidales bacterium | reverse complement strand
TTATGCATGATCTCGGATCGTTTAATGCCCCCGGAAAGCCGAATACCTGTTTCCCTGCCTTTATCGAAAAAAACCAGGGTTGGTGAACCGTGAACGCCCAAACGTTCAGCCAGATCTCTGTTTTGCTGCCGGAAAACCTTCAGGAATTTAATGTCGCTGCCATACAATTCGGCCAGTGATTCAAACTTTGGAGCCAATGCTTCACAGGGCGGACACTCCGATGAATAAAAATCAAGGACCACTTTATCTCCTTGCATTACTTCGCGCTCAAAATCAGCAGTTGTTATCTCTTTCATGGATTGGTGATTGGTTACTGGGTACTGGGTACTAGGTGCTGGGTGGGATGTTTGAAAATGTTTGATAGGGTTTGATAGGGTGTTAAATAATGAAGGAATGAAAAAATGAAGGAAGAAGGAATAGGGTGTTGAACCTACCTGCCCAAAACTCAAACTCTTGCTGATTTCTGCCAATGGTCTGCTGGTCTTCTGGTCTTCTGGCCTTCTAAGTCTTGCAGTCAGTATATTTGATTATTTTTTCATTCTTCATTTCTTCATTCTTTCATCCCTTCATTCTTTCATTTCTTCATTCTTTCATTTCTTCATTCTTTCATTTCTTCATTCTTTCATTCCTTCATTCTTTCATTTCTTCATTCTTTCATTTCTTCATTCTTTCATTCCTTCATCGTCCCTTGGCTCTTGGTTCTTAATTCTACTACCTGTACAAGGCGATGCCCAGCTCAAGCAATTCTTTTATGGGTCTGCAATCAGGTGCATGCAGGTTATGTTCGCGGTTGTATGCTACGCTGGCACAGCCGCCACCGCATGCCAACCGGAGATTACAATTTTTACATGCTTCAATGCTAAGCACGTCCCTATCCTGCCATTGGCTTACCTTTTGTTTGTCCAGGTTAACCTCCGGGAAAAAAGTACCCAGGGCTTCGCCCGGTTTTCCGACAGTAGCCGTGCATGAAAAAATCTTTCCGGTGAAATCGAACGCCCATTCGGTTTTACACCCGGGACATGAGTCGAATAGTGGATCGGGCAGCTCTCCGTTTTCAAACAGGAATTTTGAAACAGCATACGCCGGTTTATGGAATTCAAGTATTTGCGGATGCTGAAGGATCAGGTTATACAAATCGCGGTAAAGCTCTATTCGCGAATAGAGCTTCGCTTGCTGCGACTGGCAGTAATGCAATTCGTAATTACGACCAAGCTGGGTTTTAAAAAGCGGATGGGTTGTCCATCCCCGGTCAATGGCATAGGAAGCCAGTTCAGGCAACGAGGTAAGGTTTTCGCGGTCGACCACTACCCTGAGGTTCACCGGTAATCCGGCTTCCAGTGCCTTATCGATGCCTTTGGTGATTTTACTGAACGTTCCCTGTCCGCCTTTGAGGGGCCTTCGATGGTTATGCACCGCCTCGGGACCGTCGAGCGTAACCTGTATCTCACGGATAGAAGCCCTGGAAAGTAAAGGTATATAGGAGGCCAGGTGATAGCCATTGGTAACCACAGCCAGTTCAAGGTTAAGCGCTGCACAACGGTCAACAAAAAAGGCAAGGAAATGCCGCATCAATTCATTGTCGAGCAATGGCTCACCCCCAAATAAGGTAATGTACTTTTTCCTGCCTTTGAATTGTTCCTGCACATAAGCAAAGAATGCCTCAGCCACCTCAAGGCTTTCGGTTATGCCAAGCTGGGGATAGCCCTCCTGATAGCAATAGGAACAGGCAAAGTTACAGGCATAAGTGGCGACATAGAAAACCTGAATTTCATCGGTTTCCCGGGCGTCAATAAAATCGAGATATTTACTCCGGAATAATTTCTGTTCCAGCTCAGGGTCAACCACATATCCCTTTTCAACCAACTCGGGGTTATCCGGTACCTGAGAGCCTGAAAACCATTGAACTTCGCTGGCCGAAAGTATATCTGCCTGACCAGAAAGCAGATTCACAATAAAAAAATCATCTGACTGATGAAGTTTGGAAATAATATTGTGCTTCGAAAACTCCATCCGGTAGGACTATCAATCGTGGCAGCCTGCCACAATTTTGGATGTTTTGGCACAACATTGCGCTACTTTCTGCTTCTTTTCCGTCTTCTTTTTGGTCGTTAACGATTTCATAATATGATTGTTTGGTGATTATCCTGCCAATGCTTCTGGTCTGCTGGTCTGCTAGTCTGCTAAGTCTTGCAGTCTTGTTGTCAGCATATCTATTTATTCTTTCATTCTTTCATTTCTTCATTCTTTCATTTCTTCCTCGTCCTTTCGTCTGATTCCCGGTTCATACTTCACAATCCTAATCGCAGCAGCAACATTTCTTTTCTTTACTACCAAATATAGTAAAACTGGCAACATGAATCAAGCCCTTTGAATAGGGTTTGCTTTCCTCGAGAATGGTTATATCCTTAAACCCGGTTTCTTTTAAAGTTTTCAGGTATTCCTCGCGTGTAACAGCTCCGGCCCAGCATTCCGATACCGCAACCGGATCGTTTCGGTACTGCCCGGGAACCGGTTCCAGGGAATAAATATCGCTGACCACAAAACGTCCGCCCGGTTTCAGTATCCTGAAAATTTCGGCCCATACTCGGTGTTTATTGGAGGCATGATTAATGGTACAATTGGATATTACCAGATTGGCAATGCCTCCCGGAACAGCTATGTTTTCGAGATCCGAACGGATAAAACTGACATTGTTAACCCCAAGTTTGGCAGCATTTTTCTGCGCTGTCTGCAGCATGCCGTCGGATATATCCACACCGTATACAAAACCGTTGGGACCAACTGCTTCTGCCATGCGCAGCACATCAGTCCCTCGGCCGCTACCCAGGTCGACACAGCATTCGCCGGTCTGCGGCTCAGCATAATTGATGGCCCCGCCACAGGAAAGGCAGCAGCTTTCATTGGCCAAACCGCTGTAACGTATGTTAATTGATGATGTATCCATTTTTAGTAATTGGTTGCAAATATATGTATTTATTTATATATGTTTATTTGTGTAATAATAAAATTTTGTACTTCAGCATCAGAATGTCATCGTAAACACCGTTTCCACGCCCGGCTCAGAGTGCGCCGTAATGGTGGCATTGTGCAACCGGAGAATCTGTTTGGATAGACTAAGGCCAATACCTGATCCGGAAGGTTTCGTGGTAAAGAACGGGATAAAAATCTTGTCAAGCACTTCTTTCAAAATTCCCGGACCATTGTCGGTTACCTGCAGGGTAATGCGACCTCTTTTGTTCAGATAGCCAAGCAATTGAATGGTTGCATCCGGTTGTTTGTTCAGGGCATGAATGGCGTTTTTGAGCAGGTTAATGAGCACTTGTTCAATGAGCTGTTCGTCGGCCGTGAATTCAAGACTTTCAGGCTCAATCTTCACCACCAGTTTGATGCCGCATCGCTGAACCTCTTCTTCCATGAGGTTCTCGATATTATCAAACAATTCCTTTACCTTGCAAAGCTTGAAATCGGGTTTGGGGATACGCGTCAGGTTACGGTAGGTGTTAACGAAATAAAGCAGGCCGGTACTTCTTTTGTTGATGGTCTGAAGGGCCTCCTGTATTTCATCAACCGATTCCCTTTCGATTTGTAAAGCGCCATCGCCTCCCTCTTCCACCATGCCCTTGAGCATGAGGTCGAGTGTTGAAGAAAGCGAAGCAATAGGTGTAATGGAATTCATGATTTCGTGGGTAAGCACCCTGATCAGCTTCTGCCAGGCTTCCGTTTCCTGTTCTTCGAGTACATTCTGAATATCTTTTATGGTTACCAGGTAAATGAGCTTATCCTTCACCTTAATGGTAGTGGCATATATGGCCAGTTGCAGAAAATCATCCTCATACTGAACCTTCACCAGTTTGTTTTCGCCAGGCTTGATGGTCAGCAGGGTGTTAACCAGTTCCATGCTCAACGGCTCCAGTGCCTTTATGTTTTTGATGCTTGATAGCTGAAACAGCTTTTTAGCTGTTTTGTTGATGAGTTCAATATTGCCATCGGCACTGTATGCGATAACACTCACATCAATATTCTGTACAATGGTTTGAAGGTAATGAAAGCTCTCTTCCTTTTCCGCACGTACTTTCTGAAAGTCCTGCATAACTTCATTGAAAGCCTTGCTCAATTCGTTGTAAGAGCCTCCCATTTCGTCTATCCTGAAGGTATTGGTGAACTCGGAAAAGCGAATCGACTGCAAAAAAGTGGCCAGCTC
>JAFGVG010000449.1 GCA_016938095.1 Bacteroidales bacterium | reverse complement strand
TGCATAGAACTACCTAGAGGTATGAAATTCAGAAAACCCCTTCATATTCATTTTGAGCATAATTTTCAGGTCCCTAAGTACCGGCAAATTATTGATGCTATTCATCTGCATATCCATACAGGACAACTCAAAAAGGGTGATCAGATTCCTTCAATTAACAGTTTATGCCAACAATACAGCATTTCGCAGGATACGGTTCTAATGGCCTACAATGAGTTGAAATCCAAAGGAATTATTACTTCGCAGGTGGGTAAGGGATACTTTATCCTGAATGAAACCACAAATTTTCGACATAGGGTAATGCTTGTTTTTGATCGTCTGACAGCATATAAGGAAGAGCTGTACCATTCTTTTAAAGACACACTGAAAAAGGAAGGAACTGAGCAAATCTTTTTTCATCACAATAATCCGAAGATGTTTCAGGTAATTATTGAAGCATCAATCGGTAATTATTCTGAATACGTGATTATGCCTGTCGATCATCCCGAAGGTCATAAACTGATTGAAAAATTACCGCCCGACAAAGTTTATATTCTTGACCAGGGGCGGAAACAGTATCGTAACCTTTACCCTTATGTTTGTCAGGATTTTGAACGTGATATATACCGGATACTTAAAAGATACAGGGCGCGGGTGGATAAATATCAACGGATGGTATTGGTGGTACGCAATCAAAAGTCTCATTTCCGCGATATTGCAACCGGGTTCAGGGATTATTGCAGGCAACATCCGGTGCAGGCAGAAGTCGTAAGTGACATAACCCTCTTTGAAATAAAACCAGGCGATGCTTTTGTGGTGGTTGAGGACCGAGACCTGGAATATCTGGTGAAATACTCAATAAGGCACAACATGCAATTAGGGGTTGAAATGGGTATTATATCATACAACGAGACTCCACTGAAAGGAATTGTGGCTTCTGGTATAACTACTATTTCAACCGACTTCGCACTGATGGGAAAAACAATGGCTGAAATGGTACTAAGTAATCAAAAACTTAGAGTGGATAACCCTTTCCTGATGAACGTAAGAAAATCATTTTAAACCATACCATGGAAAACCAACATTTAATGATCAATAAATCACCTGTAATATTGGATTTGATCAATTATTCCCTTAAGGGTGATCCGATTATCAATCAACTCCGAAGATTGAAAGATCTTAAAGGCGTTTTTCAGAACGAAGAAGTTTTTAATCAGCTGGATCAGGAGCAGTTGGTTTACACTGTACAATCCTGGTTGCCTGTGGAGGATGGAACGCCGGGTGGACTCTATTTTGGTGCGTCAACGCTTTATCCGGGGAAGGTGGACAATGAATATTTCATGACCAAAGGTCATTTTCACGCACAGGCTGACCGTGCCGAGTTTTACTGGGGAGTCCGGGGAAGAGGAATGTTGATTTTAATGGATCGCAACCGGAATACCTGGGCAGAAGAAGTTTTTCCGGGGAGTCTGCATTACATTGGCAGCAAAGTCGCGCACCGTTTAGCCAACACAGGTAATGATAAGCTTATTGTTGGAGCCTGCTGGCCTTCGGACGCAGGGCACAACTACGAGGAAATTGCAGATAATGGTTTCTCTGCAAGACTGGTTGAATCAGATGGTAAACCAATATTAATTTGAAGCAATTAGATTTTCAGGCACACGGGAAACCGGAAAATCAATAAAAACAGGTATTTGTGCTATCTCGCTAATACTTTCGCAAATGAAATTGTATGTCATTCTAATTTCCGTAGTAGCTGCATTGGGTGGGCTTTTGTTTGGTTTCGACACCGCGGTTATTTCCGGAACCATTATTTTTATTCAACCTTATTTTGGCTTGTCGGAAGCCGGATTGGGCTGGACAGTGAGCAGTTTGCTGTTTGGCTGCATAGCCGGTGTTTTCCTGGCCGGAAAAAGCAGCGACCTTTATGGCCGTAAAAAAGTGCTGATGCTGGCCGCACTGCTGTTTTTTGTTTCAGCTTTAGGTAGCGCATTCGCTCATTCGCTGGTTTCTTTTTTGTTTGCACGTATATTGGGCGGTCTTGCCGTTGGCGTTGCTTCGATTCTTTCACCCATGTATATCGCTGAAATTGCACCGGCCAAATACCGTGGAACATTGGTTTCCCTCAATCAATTGGCTATCGTAATCGGGATTCTGGTGGCATTTTTCAGCAACTATTTACTGGTTAATACCGGCGAAAACAACTGGCGATGGATGTTGCTGGTAATGGCGGCACCCGCATTGTTGTTATTTGTCAGCTTGTTTCTGGTACCCGAAAGTCCGCGATGGCTGGTGGCTCATGGCCGAAATGACGATGCATTTAACGTGCTGGTTAAAACTTCGGGAAAGGAATACGCATCAGCCGATTTAAAAGAAATTGAGGAAAGTTTAAAAAGCCAGGAAGAGTCGACTTTTCGCGATCTGCTGGCACCCAAAATAAAGCCGCTTTTATTTATTGGGGCAATATTGGCCCTGTTTCAGCAGATTACCGGAATTAACACGATTATGTATTATGCGCCGAAAATATTCGCGAACGTGGGGCAAAGCAATGATTCAGCTTTGCTGCAAACCATTCTGATTGGCGGAACAAACCTGATTTTTACCTTGGTGGCCATGGTTTTAATCGATCGGTTTGGCCGGAAATTATTAATTATCGTTGGCTCAACAGGAATGATGCTGATGCTTGCCGGGTTGTCGGGCTTATTTTTCACCCAACAGACTACCGGAGTTCTGGTACTGACTTTTATTCTTGGCTATATTGCCTTTTTTGCAGCCTCACTGGGACCCGCTCTTTGGGTTGTTGTTGCTGAATTGTTTCCCAACCGGTTACGCAGCAAAGGAATGTCGGTTGCCATTGTTTCGCTTTGGATTGCCTGCGCCATTGTAAGTATCGCGTTTCCGGTCATGCTCGAAAAGCTGAGCGGCGGGTTTACTTTCCTGATTTTTGCCTTGATTTGTCTGGTTAATTTACTGTTTGTACTGAAATATGTGCCTGAAACCAAAGGTAAAACATTGGAAGAACTGGAAAAGCAATTTGCTGAATAGTAACATCAAAAATAGAAAAGCAAACATTGGCTGCAATAAGATATATCCAATCATTGACATCGATTTAAAGCAAAAAATAAGTAACAATTAAACTTCATTCCGATGAAAAAGCTTCTTGGTATACTTTTTTTCTGGGCGCTATGGAGTTCAAACATGGTTGGCCAGAATCCTTTTCTTTCCCCCTGGGAATACACTTCCGATGGCGAGCCCAGGGTGTTTGGTGACAGGCGGTATATTTACGGATCGCATGATAAGGCAGGTTCAACTACCTTTTGCGATGCCGGTTACGTGGTATGGTCTGCTGCATTGGATGATCTGACCAACTGGCGAATGGAAAGCGAACATTGTTAATAGTGGAAAAGAACAAACCGCATGGCGGGAAATATCAACGAAAGTGGAAAACGTAACCGCGTTCACAAATTGTACTATAAATTCATCTCACAGAATACAACTGATATTATCTGAAACCTCAAATCGTTTCGCTTTAGTAGATTACCATAAAACGTTTAATATAAACCATGTCCTGAGACATATTATATAACAGTATGAAAAATGATATTCATTCAAAAGCCCTCCTGATTTTTCAGGGAAACTGTGTAACAAATAGCATCATTTTATTAATCATTATAGTTTTTGTGTTGCCACTCGGGCTATTTTCACAGGAAACCAGCCAGTTGCCATGGGAAAGGGAAATCACATTACGCGAAGCAGCAAAATCTGTTCGGCTGAAAAGTACATTGGATACGTTGAACCCACTACCCGACAGGCGTTGTTACCCTCGTGACGGAAAGGCAATGACCATCAATAACCTGAAGATGCGCACTACACTTTGGGGTCCTACTGATCGTATTACCTTAAGCCTTACAAAAAATGATGTATGGGACCGAAGAGTGAATCCGAGAGGACTTAAGACCGTCACCTTACAGGAAATTGTTGAGGGTGCCAGTTCTCCGGCCAATGCTGGTTTTAAAGGAAAAGGAAATGACGGACAGCGCCCCTGGGGCTACGGTTACCTCCTAAAAGAGGGTGGCTTTTACGATCCATACAGGCAGCCTTATGAGTATGCCATGCCATGTCTGAAACCCGTTGGGCAAATAATCCTGGGAATTGATCAGATGAAAGGAGCTGTTCCTCCTGAAATAACGCAGAGCTGTGCCAATGGACTGGTGGAAATGACCCTTGAAAAACAGGGCGCGAAAGCTGATTTACAGTATGTATTGGGTATGTCCAGTAATATTTATGCTATTCGTGGTAAGCTTCACGGAATAAAGGAGCAGGTTTGGCTGCGCCTTTTCCGGCATCGCGATACGGCGCATGAGGATTATATGAATGCCGAGGGAACAACATACATTAAACCGGGAACTGAGGCAGACAGCGCTTTCAACTACCCAATGGACGCACCAACCAGTGGAACAGACGGAAAATATTTCTGGATACGTCAGCGTATGCCACCGGAGAAAACATTTCCTCAAGGCTTTGAATATGTTCTCGTAGGCGTTCTTCTTACCCCCGGGGAAACAAAGATTGAGGCGGTGGAAGGCCAGACGGGACTAGGTACACCTCCTCCAAATGAGCGAATTGCAAAATCCAAAGGTGCTGCCACAACTGTATTTTTTCCCCCAATGGAAGGACAATTTGAGGCATTGGTAACTATTGTAACCACAACGGATGGGCCTGACGTTTTAAAATTGGCAAAAGAAAGATTGGCCCAAGCAGAAAAAAGCGGTTTCGATGGCATACTCGAAGAGAACAACCTGTGGTGGAATGCTTTTTATGACAAACGCGAGAATGGCAGGGTGTATTACGGGTTGACCGGCGATGGTTGCACAGACGATATTAAAAGCATATACAACAGTTATGCCGATCATCACGGGGGAGGCACACATACCGACATGAGAAAATACGAGTGCAGCGCCGAGTATGTACATCCCGAAAGAGATGCCCAGGCCTGGAGCAGTTCTCCTTGCTACAACGAAGTATTCACCACCATGCACTTTGTTCGCAACTGGGCGGATCATCAGCAAATGTGGAAACAATTGGTATGGCATTGGATGGATGGCGCAAAAAACAATGCACGTATTATGTTTGGCATGCCGGGAATGGCCATTTTGCATGGGTATCAGCCTCCGATAAAGCCTGATAAGATTGTGCATACAACACTTACACTTGAGTTTTGCCTCGAAACAATGGCCCAAATCATCAGGCCTGTTTGGGACGAGTGGGATTATGGCGGTGATATAGATGTTTTGCGCCACGAATGTTATCCACTCCTGAAGGAGATGGCTGTTTTTTACGCAAACTACGCAAAAAAGGGTGAAGATGGTTATTATCATATTATACCATCCATGGAACCTGAAAAGTGGGGCTGGTATGCCGGATTGTCCATGAACAAAGATGTCATCAGCTCCTTATGTATGTTTAAATGGGGCCTTAACAAAGCTGCTGAGGCATCGGAAATACTTAATGTAGATGTTGATCTGCGAAAGCAGTGGCGTGAAGTAGCCGGTCATCTGGCTCCTTATCCCGTTTGGGAAGGTCCGGAAGGTCCCATGTATTGTGCCATTAAAGGTATAGAGCCAGTTCATTTCGATGCTGACCATTTTGGTGAAGCTGCGCAGTACCCGGTATTGTTATCAGACGACATTACCCTGGATTCACCCAGGGAACAAAAAGAGATGATGCTCCGAACGGCACGTAAACTGAATAATGCAGGAACAACGGGGCAAACTTTAACCCTGTTGGGGCAGCAAGGTTATGAAGCCTTCTGGAATGACCTTAATGCTGAAGCCCTATTGAACAGTCGAAGCGGGCGGATTCACCTTTTCCCGGCAGTAAAGTCCGAAGAGATTATTGCTTTTAGAAATTTTCAGGCACGTGGTGCATTCCTGGTTTCTGCTGCTAAAAATGCCAAAGAAGTCTACTTTCTTCAGGTGGAAGCACGAAAAGACAATATTTGCCAGATTTTGAATCCCTGGCCAGGTCAACGTGTTACTGTTATTGAATCATTCAGTAAAAAACCTGTTGATATCAACCTTGATAAAAGCAATGGCGAATGTATTGTATTTCATGGAAAAGCCGGAACCATATATAACCTTGTTGTACGATGATGGTATGAAGGCATATCAACAAAATCATTTAAACCAACCTGAGGAAAGACGATTTTCCATTGTTACTAACGTCAGCAAAACATGAGAAAAGGATTCCTCTTTAAACGATTAATACAAATAGAAAAACAATAAGTGATACAAATGAAGAATTTCATCATTGTTCCAAGGCTCGCATAATCGCCTGATAAACTTCAATACTGCGGCACGAATATGGAATTAGTTGTACAATCAGTTGAAATCAAGGTAATGATTAGTATTTCAAATGATTACCGGAAACAACTTGACGGCAAAAATTTTTGCCGTCATTGTGTTTTTTTGTAACTTCATCTTAAGAATTATGCCTGAATGGTATAATTGGATTCCAGCAGCATTCACAATTTGGATTGGTTTAATACCAAATTGTAATAAGTCCTGATGATTAAAAGCTAAATTACCCTGTTTTCTCAGATTAGGATATTTTGGGGAATACTATGTGCCTTAAAAAATCAATACTGCTTTTCATATTAGTGGCCATTACTTTTGGGGGCTTTGCTCAAAACAAAAGATTGCATTTCCACCATATCACAACCAGGGAAGATTTGCCGCATGAGTACATGTATTATTCGTTTCTTCGCGATTCCAGGGGGTTTTTGTGGCTTGGTTCTGAGGTTGGTTTACACCGTTACGATGGCAAGGAGTTTACCAACTACTATAACTCTACTACGGATACAACAAGTTTCGCAGGTCGCACAGCTTTTTGTTTAATGGAAGATGCTCAAAAAAGAATTTGGGTGGCCTCCAATAATGGGGTTGATATTTTCGACAGAGAGACAAATTCGTTTAAACATGTTTTTTTTGTTGACCAACTCGACAGTACAAGATATTCAAAAAATAACTATTCACTTTGTGTTTATCAAACCAGGCATAATGAAATTTTAGTAAGTACTGCTGATAATCTGTTTGTGTACGATCAATACCGTAATGTTTTGGTACCTTTTAATAAGAAACACAATATTGGTACCCCATTTCCTATAAAAACAATCCGGTTTATTTTCGAGGACTCAGATGGTATTCTCTGGCTTTGTACCCAGGAAAACGGACTTTACGCAGTAAATACTAAACAAAAAACGACAGTTGTCTATAAGAAAGAAAACCAAAAGCCATTCAGAATACTCTCGAATGAGGTGCTTGCCTTGTATGAAGACGAGTACGGGGAAATATGGGTTGGAACCTCTATGGGGGTGAGCAGGATAAATAAAACCACTGGAAACATAGTCGAATATACCTACAATCCGCTCAAAACTAACGGAATACCTAATCCATACGTAAACGCGATATGCGAGGATAAGGAAAAAAGAATCTGGATGAGCACCGATGGGGGAGGGTTGGCTTTATATGACAGGGATAATGATTGTTTTGTGCATTTCAATCACAATAAGGACGATGATGCATCGCTGATGAGCGACAAAATCAGTAAAATGTATATTGATAGTGAAAATATTATCTGGGTATCAACCATTGGGTTTGGGACAAATTATGCCGACTTAAAAAATCTCGACGCATTTTGTTCTTTTATAAACATGTCATTTAACAATAATTCACTGGCCTATAATGTTGTTACCGCCATTACCGAAGATGATTCAGGCAATTTGTGGATTGGAACCGATGGGGGCGGGTTGGATTACTATAACAAAAAAACCAAAACCTTTACCCATTATACAAACCAGAAAAATAACCCCCATTCTTTGCCATCCAATTCGGTAGTAAGCCTTTTGTACGATAGTAAAAAAATCCTGTGGGTGGGGACTTACCTTGGAGGACTAAGCATGTTCGACAAGGTAAATAACAGATTTGTCAATTATCTCCCCGATCCCTCCGATCCAAATGGTTTAAAAGGCTTTAGTGTATATGCCATTAAAGAAGACATCGATGGCAATTTAATGCTGGGGGGACACCAAACTGGCTTGCTAATTTTTAACAGGGAAGAAAAGAAGTTCAGCCAGATAAAACCCGTTCCAAATGATCCTGCTTCACTGGCCAGCGATTATTGTCTTTCAGTTCTGATTGACAGCAAGGGATTTACCTGGATTGGCACCTACAATGGGTTAAGTTGTTGGGACCGGCGTGCTAATAAGTTTATAAATTATTACCATTACGACTCAGTCAAGGGATCCATATCCAATAATTGGATCTATTGTATATTGGAAGACTCAAAAAAGAACCTTTGGTTTGGCACAGCAGCAGGGCTTAACAAATTTAACCGTGCTACCGGAAAATTCCATGTATTTAACAAAAATAACGGATTTTTAAATGATGTTATTAACGGTATTGTTGAAGATTCGAAAGGCAATCTTTGGTTAAGCACATTGAAAGGCATAATAAAGTTCAACCCAACAACCGAAGCAGTGAAAATATTTGACATCAGTAAAGGGTTACCCGGGAATGAATTTATGAAATGTGCCTATTATGAAAGCCGCAACGGTGAAGTATTTTTTGGCAGCACCAATGGGCTGGTATGCTTTTTCCCCGACAGTGTAAAACAGAACACATCGGTTCCCCCGGTTTTTATTACCGATTTCCTGATCGGCAATAAAAAAATACCCATTGGTACTGATAATTCTCCCCTAAAAAGGCATATCAGCGAAACAGAGGAGATCATATTGGATTATGACGAAACCTTTATCACGTTTAAGTATGTGGCACTTAATTATTTAAATCCTGAGAAAAATCAATATGCTTACTTTCTTGAAGGTTTTGATAAAGAATGGCATTACGTTGGAAACGAAACGAAAGCAACCTATTCGAGCCTTAATCCCGGAGAATATACATTTCGGGTCAGGGGTTCAAATAACGACGGAATTTGGAATGATGAAGGCGATGAAGTAAGCATTATTGTTCTTTCTCCATGGTGGCAAACCTGGTGGTTCAGGTCATTGGTCATCATGTTTTTGTTAGTGGTGATTATTTTGGTACATAATCTACGCCTGGCTTTTTATCGCCGCCAACAAATTACGCTTACCCGTATGGTCAAAGAAAAAACCAGGTCGTTAGAGGAGACAACAAATTTCCTCAAAGACTCACAGGAAGAAATTATTGTCCAAAGAGACAAACTGGAAGAATCCAATACGCTGTTACTCCAGCAAAAGCAAAAAATTCTTGAGCAAAACCTGGAGCTCGACAGACACAGAAACAAACTTGAGAATCTTATTGAAGAACGGACCATGGAGCTTGAGAAAGCACTATTTAAGGCAGAAGAAAGTGATAAGCTTAAATCCTCGTTCTTAAAGAACATGAGTCATGAGATCCGTACTCCCTTAAATGCCATAGTTGGGTTTACAAACCTGATATTAGAAGGCCAATGTAGCGAGGAAGACAAAATGCTTTTCGGGAGTATTCTTTTTTCCAGTACTGCCAGCCTCATAAAACTTATTGATGATGTTTTGGATATCTCCAGAATGATGTCGGGTGAGCTGGAATTGAATTATGGTCCGGTTAATATTAATGCATTGTTAGGTGAAATTTATGAAAGACTTAAGCAAGGTATTGATAGTTTGCCTCAGAAAGAAATCCGGCTAATAACCACCATTCCACCTGCTTATACCCCCAATACCCCGCTCATTATTCGAAGCGATTTCCTGCGTTTGAAACAAATTGTCTTGAATTTAACCGACAATGCACTTAAATATACCGAGAAAGGTTTTATTGAAATAGGCTTTGCGGTAACAACAGAAGCAGGAGAAAAGACACTACGCATTTTTGTAAAAGACTCAGGAATTGGAATACAAAAAGAACATCAAAATATTATTTTCGAAAGCTTCAGAAAAATTGAAGTCGATAACAGAAAACTTTATCGTGGAATTGGGCTGGGGTTAACCATATCCTCGAATCTGGCCAACATGATGAAAGGTAAGCTTGATGTTTCAAGCACCTATGGCACCGGGTCGGAGTTCAGCTTATCAATACCTTTTACCGAACACATCGAATCCCGATATGAGGTTTATAAGAATAATATTGCAGATCCCCTTCCAGTAAGCTGGAATAATTTAAAGATACTTATTGTTGATGATGAAATGTCCAACCTTTATTATGCCGAGCTGATCCTAAGACCTATGGGGGCAAAAATCTATACAGCAAAAGATGGCTCATCAGCTATTGAAATGTATATTAAAGAAAAACCTGATATTGTACTTATGGACATAAAAATGCCTGGTATAAGTGGAATACAGGTAATGCATTCAATAAGGGAGATTGACAAAAATGCAGTAATAATTGCACAAACAGCATTTGGTATGCCCAATGATATTAAAACATTTACCAATGAAGGATTCAACAATTGCATCATCAAACCTTTTAGCAAAGATGAATTGATAAGGGTAATAAGAACAGTTGTTTAAGCCGTATATAATCCGTAAAGTATATTAACTCATCAGCCATTTATGAATAGAAATCAATCGGTAAGAAAAGCGAACGCAGTAGTACTGTTTTTTTGTATATTGTTGTTTTTTACAAATGGAAGCCAACCAAACTCCGGGTTCATCTCTGTAAAGGAAGGTCATTTCTACGCTATGGGGAATGACTATTACTATATTGGGGCCAACTTTTGGTATGGCACTATATTAGGGTCTACGACTAAAGCGGGTGACAGGGAACGTCTCATCGACGAGCTTGATTTTCTGGCTTCGAAAGGAATTGATAATCTCCGGATAATGGTTGGAGCAGATTTATCTGAATTTCATCCAAAGCGAGTTACGCCTGCACTTCAGACTTCCCCGGGTGTTTATAATGAAAATCTGTTTGAAGGCCTTGACTATCTTCTTACTGAAATGTCGAAGCGTAAAATGTATGCGGTTCTTTACCTTACGAACAGCTGGGACTGGTCTGGTGGTTACGGACAGTATCTTGAATGGAACGGCTATGGACCTTCTCTCTCGGTTGTGGATACCAATGTTAGCTGGAACGATTTTCAAGCTTATACAATGCAGTTTCATACCTGTCAACCATGCATAGATCAATACCTTGCGCATATTAAAAAAATTGTATCCCGAAAAAACAGCATTTCGGGGTTGCCCTTTAAAGACGACCCAACCATAATGGCCTGGCAATTAGGTAATGAACCAAGAGCCTTCTCAAAAGAAGCCATTCCTGCATTTGAGAATAATATGAAAGCTGCAGCCCGGTTGATAAAGTCAATAGATAACAATCATCTTGTTTCTGTGGGATCCGAAGGTATTATGGGCTGTGAAGGATCAATGGAATTATTTGAAAGGCTCCACAGTATACCGGAAGTGGACTATCTTACCATACACATCTGGCCTAAAAACTGGCGATGGATTGATGAAGAAAAGCTTGACAGCACCTTGGATATTGCTGTGTTAAAAACTGAAGCGTATATCGAATCTCATGTTGCGATAGCGAAAAAGCTCCAAAAGCCATTGGTAATTGAAGAGTTCGGATTTCCGCGTGATGGACACAGTTACACCCCCATGTCTACAACGGTAAACCGCGATAAATACTATGAATCAATTTTTAGAAAAGTGCTGCAAAGTGCTGCAAGTAAAGAAAACTTGTCAGGATGCAATTTCTGGTCATACGGAGGTTTTGGTCGTCCCGGAACAAAAACCTTACCCTGGTTTTCACCTGGTGATGATTTACTTGGCGATCCACCCTGCGAAGAACAAGGGCTAAACTCCGTTTTTGATGCCGATAAGACTATTAATATGATTGAAAGGTACAATTTCTTATTTCGGGATAAGCATTAATCCATTATCTGTCTCAGAGCTTTATTTCTATTATAATTATGGATTTAGCCTGTTTTGACAATTCAGTTTAGTAGCTACTTTTGTTATAACCTTTTCCCTGTTGATCATGCAAGCTTCTGCCAGCTGTATTTGGTTGAGATATTTCCGGGTTAGTCCACAGGAGTGGGTTTGGCATTGTTCTACCCGCAAAAAAAAGGACTGAGAATACGATACAATAACTTCTAAGAAAAAAAAATGAAAACACTACTGATCTTTTCTTTTTTCGTTTTGCTTGTTTCGTGTGATACATTTAATGGCCAGTTGTTAAAAATTGAACAACAGGTTGTATCAACCCAGGGGCAATACTGGCAGTTGATGAACGATGACGAAGGATTGTCCTCCGGCAGTGCTTCAGAACCCGAAAAGTTTACCATTCAAATCGATGAGCCGCAGCAAACCATTGATGGTTTCGGAGGCTGTTTCAACGAAATGGGCTGGGAGGTATTGCAAACTATACCGGAAACTGAACGAAACCAGGTTTATGAATCCTTATTCGGCATGGAACAAGGATGCAGGTTTACCCTTTACCGGGTTCCCATCGGGGCAAATGACTATGCAATGGATTGGTACAGCCACAACGAAAACCCCATGGATTTCGCCATGGAACACTTTTCTGTAGAAAGGGACCGGCAGCGCCTGATCCCATATATAAAGAAGGCGATGGAATATAACCCCGACCTTAAGCTATTCGCATCTCCCTGGTGTCCCCCTTTGTGGATGAAGACCAACGGCCATTATGCCTGCCGGTCAGACGAAAAGGTAAATGATCTTCCCGAAGAAAAGCAAGGAGAAGAAATGACAGATCAGTTTATCATGGAAGACTCCATGCTGGATGCTTATGCCCTGTATTTTTCGAAGTTTATCAGTGCATACAAAAACGAAGGGATCAGGCTGTATGCGGTACATGTTCAGAACGAACCCAACTCATGCCAGAATTTTCCTTCGTGCATATGGACGCCGGCCTCGCTTGCACGGTTTATTGGCAAACACCTGGGGCCCAAACTTGAAGCCGATCATCCCGATATAGAACTATGGCTGGGAACCATTGAGCGTCCGCAACCCGAAAGGGTCGACGAGATACTGCTTAACGCCGATGCTGTGCGTTATATCAATGGTGTCGGGTTTCAATGGGCTGGCAAAGAAGTAATCGGGCATGTAAGAAAGCAGTACCCTCAGCTGACGCTCATGCAAACCGAAACCGAGTGCGGCAATGGATCGAATGACTGGTCTACCTTGGAATATACTTTCGATTTGATGAAACATTATTTTGCCAACGGGGTTAGCAGTTATATGTACTGGAACATGGTGCTCGATCATACCGGAAGCAGCAAGTGGGGATGGCAGCAGAATGCGATGATCACGATTGACGAAAACAAAAATGTAGTATATAATCCGGAGTTTTACCTGATGAAACACATCAGCTGGTTCGTGAAAAAGGGTGCCCGTTATCTTGCCTGCAATGACGGGAACAGTATGGTTTTTCTGAATCCCGACAATAAAGTGGTGATAGTAACCTATAATTCCGGAAACACTCCTTTGGCAAAACGTTTTATGCTGAACAACAAACGGGTTGATGCAACCTTTAGTCCAAAAGCACTGTCGACTTTGGTGGTGAAGTTGTAAGTCACGCGCCCAGGGGAATTTGTTGAGTGTATACTATGGTTACCGGGCCTTCAGCCCGCTAAGCGGCGACTGGGTGCTGGGTTTTTCATTGTTCGATATTCCTTGTTTGATGGTTGGTGTTTCAATCCTTGTTTTTGCTTTTTCAGGACGCAGTAATTCCTGATTTTTACAATTGAGGCAAAACCTGCTTATCGGCCCGGCAGGTACTCCTTACCCGGAAGAAATTCTTAAGTTGATGTGTGTCCCCTAATAACAGTCTAACTCCCAATCTTCCCGTATCGTTGATAATCTGCAAAACAGAGGATATTTTCCTGTTATCTTTAAAACACAGATAATAAAGTTCGTAATTGCCATCTTAGTCTCCTGACTACGCTCATTTTATGACTTTATACACAGCCTCTTTTTAGCCGGATAAATATATTTTTCTCTATTTTTACGCAAAACGCTTGTATGAAAGTTTTCAAATTCGGTGGCGCTTCAGTGAAGGATGCCGGTTCGGTTAAAAACCTGGCCTCTATTGTTAAAACCCAGGGTGGCGACAAGCTGCTGGTGGTTATTTCTGCCATGGGAAAAACCACCAATGCCTTTGAACGCGTGCTGAATGCCTGGCTGAAAGGCGACACCGAAAAGGCTCTTACTGAAGCCAAAGGCATTTACCAGTACCACCTGCAAATAGCCGA
>JAFGVG010000448.1 GCA_016938095.1 Bacteroidales bacterium | reverse complement strand
TCATCATCGAGGATATGCTCATACCTCGTGCGCAGCATTTTGATAGCTTGGCCAACAGACCTAGAACAGATGAAATATTGATTCTTGTAATCGTCGAAAATCAAATTGTACAAATTTAAAAAACGAATTGTACATTTTTTAAACATTTAAAGCAAAGCGCACACTTTCACCTGAAAGTAGCTTTTTGGAGTTCTCAAGGTTGTTAAGGTAAATATGGACATTGCCTAAAAACAAGGTTATTGAACGCAATTTAACTTCTATCTGACGGCTAATTAAATAGAGATGATACAAGTCAGCAGGAAGTCCTAGATTAGCATCACTACTGCGCTGATAAGCTGTCATTACAAGCCTTCCATCATCTATTTGAAATTGAATTAACGACAAGCACGGTAACTGGTTGCTTTCAGCATCGGTAGAGCCTAAAAACAGTACATAATTTTTTGAAACACGCTTTTCACGATTGATTTTAGTTATTAGTCCGGGCAATTTCTCAAAGTAAGTTGGATATGAGTTCACCAATATTGGGCCACAATAATCCCACCAACTAATCCCTTTCTCCCTGTACTTTTCAGTCAGGCGTTCGCCCGACTGAAATAGTTCAAGTTCATTTTTTAGCTTATTCCTGGCAATTAGATGCCCTTCAAAAATATCAAGCAAATCAATAGCCTTCAACTGTAGCTGCTGGTTTAGAAGGTAAGTATTATCACCTTTCTTATTTGTATGTGTTTTGCCCTGGGAAATGATCTTTGAGATCAATTGGTGGTACTTATTCATCATTTTTTTTGTAATGGTACATGATATCTGTATAACCGGCGTTGTGGGTAGTTGAGACATTTACTTCAGAACGCTGGGCCATTGAGAATGGGTTGTTAAAGGCCGTGACACTGCTAATCCAATTACATAATTCAACTATCTGTGACTTACTTGAAGTAAAATAAAAATAGTTGTTGTTCATGAGTACAAGCAAAACATCAAGGTAGTCTTGTAACCTCCAGTACTTGTCACTGCAATAAGTGGCTGTATCGGTAGATAAGTATGGTGGATCAACCAGGTAAACCACATTCGGGTAATGCTTAAATGATTCAAATAGCTCCTTGTAATCTGCCCGGGTAATTTCAACACCGGACAAATATCCCTCAGAATCATAGTCAGACAAGCGCACCTTATTGTACATGGTCTCTTTAATTAAAGCCTGAAAAGTTGTTGCATAGTTCATGGAAAACAACAGGTTTGATGAAATTGTAATCCAATCATTATAACCTGAATTTTCAGCTTCTCTTAAAAGTTCAATTATTTGCATTCGATGCTTGCCGGAAATCTGAACTTTGCGCGGTAAATCAGCAACTATGCCCCTCAGTTGATGTAATAACTGATTGGTCTGTGGTATTAACCTTATCCTGCTCATAAAATCATCGTAATCATTATAAACAACCTTTGCTGCAGGGTAATGTTGCTTAACCGTGTTACTCAGAAGGCCAGAACCGCCAAATAAGTCTACAAAAATAGCATTGGCCGGATAGTTAATTAATTCGCGTTTAAACGCCTTTACAAAGTTTCTTTTTTGCCCCTGGAATGGGAGCGGTGATGTGTTAAATGTTCTCATGTTTATTTTTAAATTTGCATTCTCTCTCAATAATAAATAATGCGACACAGCCGCGCTGAAGACATTTAGTCTCCGGGTGTGCGGCTGTGTCGCATTTTATGGGATAGGAAGTTGAGAGAGTCTATCCTGACCGGGGGCTTATTTTTACCCCTTAGTTAAAAAAATCGGCTACGTATAACCTCCCATAATTGGACGTGGTACTTCCGAAAATTGTTGATAGGTTTATTTGTGCTACTGGGCCATTAATTAAGCTAATCACTTCAACCATATAATGGTTGGGCACAAATAAATAGCCATTCGAGTGGCTTATTCGTTGATTTGAAAAACCGGCATAGTCTGTTGTAGTATGGAGTAACGAAATGGTATCTGTTTCATAGTTAAATAAATAAATTCTGAACTCACCCGATAAACCTGCAGCAAAGGCACACCTTGTTGCATCAATCCAACCGGCTCCGTAAAACACATCGCCCCATAAAGTTTTTGATCTCAAACCTGAAGGACCGTAAAAGTCGATCGTCCTCCCCGGGAAGGTAATTTGTAGATAGTGGGTTGCATCATAAATTAAACCTAATACATCACTCGTTGATGCTTCTACAACGTCGGTAAATGTCACACCTTTATCGGTCGATATTTTCCATTTATATGGTGACGATTGTGGCTTTAGCAACAGTGACCCATCAGCACCAATCAATTTTTCAGCCGAAAAATAATCCAAGAAAATTTCCGACGAAATATCTGTAAGCGAAGCAAGCAAATCATCAGAATATTTTGCACGTGTTGCAATGTAATGCAAATTATTAGCGGCGTCAATTCCCCTGGAGGTAGTAGCAACTGACCCAACAATCGATTTAGCTCCGGTCTTTAAATAACTCGAAAGATTATCAATGACCCAAGCGGTGCCACCAAGTCCGCCAGACACAATTAAAGCTTTGTTCGCATTCTTAGCAGCAATTTCTTCACCTATTGTGTATTGATTGAGAATACGCCCGTTTACATCGATTTGAAAGCCCGTGTTTACCGAGTCATTAAACTGTATGTACAACAAAAAAGTGTTGTTTAATGGTAATAATCCGCCGTTGTAGATCATGACTCAATGTACATTACGCTGTAAATAATCAATTCGCTACCAACAGTTGCGTTCAGGCATTTCATTTGAACGTAATTGAGCTCAGTGGGCGATGGGGCTGGAGAACCGGCAACCTTTTTAAATTTTGCAGCGAAGGTTGATTCAAATGCACCATCGAGCAAAAGGCCTATTGTTTTCCCCTCTTCCAGGTTCTCCGCATCAAATAAAGTATTTTCAAGGATAGTCTTATAAATTTCAGGTTTACCTGCCCAATTAATTAAAGCAGTTGCAAGTGCCGCCCTCCCTTTATATTCAGGTACGTTTGTAATTTTTGCCCAGTCCAAATTCCGGCCGACCATTGCCGCCCTCAATTTTTCAAGCGTGTCCATGCTTTCATCTATTCCACCCCTTATGGTAGAATAGATCAACTCATAATCGGTGCCCGCCACCTCAATTGTATCAATCTGATCCTGTAAATCGGCACGCAACTTTTCGAGAGTATCAAAAGCAGCATCAACACCTCCACGCAATGCAGTAACAGCTGCAGCAGCCTGCCCTGCATAACTTGTCTTTTCATCATCGCTTACAAATCGGTGGGTGGCATCCTGGATAACATCGGTAAACCTGGGCGTGGTGTTATCGGCTTTAAGCTCGAGATAACCGCCTTCGTTGGTGGCTGAAATTTCGGCACTGTAAGTGTAAGCTACCGGCTTGGTTGCACCATCTAAGTACAAGCGTGTTTCTTCTGTTTTAACAGGTTTTAAATAGCATGGAAACGATAATCCAGAGGCTGCTGGCAACCTGCATACCTTAAACCCATCCAAATGGTTTAGGAGTACTAAACCGGCACTAACGCTTGCATCCGTCACAACACAGCCAGAAAGGATAAATTGAGCCCCAAAAGCGCTAAAATGGCCTTCAATTACAGCATTAAGCTCATCCTGAATGGTCACCCACTCATCGCCATACCATTTTCGTACACCACTATTTTGAACTAATTTTTTCATGCTAAGTAATTTAAGTTATCATTTCTACGGCTATGGTAACAATCAAATATCGTTTACCAGCCAGTTTATACTGATTTACAATTCGTGCTACATTGGCGTTGTTTACGCCCTGGGGGACATAAACATAAAAGTCAACATCGGTTAGAGGAGTAAATTCCCCTCGCGATGCGGCCTCGCAATATTCAGGTATCATGTAGCTTTCACCATCTTCGGTGCTTAGCTGTACCCAAACACCCAAGTCGTTAAAATTCTCAATTCTTATTTCACCATTGGCACCTTCAATAACCCGGTTCAAATAGGTTTGAAGGCTAATAACCTGCCCAGTTACGTTCACCCGATAAAAAACATCGGCCCGCCATGCTTTAAAGGCCGCGAATAGTGTTGTAAGTTCACCAAATGGCCAGTAAAACAGTAGTAAACGTTTTGGCAACCTTTTGTACTCCGGAAGCATCCGCGACAAAAGTGTTTCAAAATTTATGGTGAAAAGCCTACGCATCGATGTTGATCATTTCAATTACTGAATCGTCGGAAAAGTTGAAATAACCGCTTTCAAGTTCTTCAACAACATCGAGTACAACAGGCTCTCCCTCTTCAGGGATAATTGTCATTGAGTTGACCTTTACCGATTTTACTCCGGCAACTGCCTGTACAGCGGTTACAAAATCAGTTTTATACAGCCTTGCATCGAAACTTAAAGCTGTTCTGAAAGCTGCCAATGCTGCCAATACGTTTGCTTCAACTTCTGAAGGCAGGTAAAGCGGGTCGTAATAAACCGAAATGTCGTATTCAACCACATCAGCCGGGAGCGACCGGTACTCTACCGCCGTTCCAGCAAATTTTACTGCATCCATGTATCTCTGAAAGTTCAGGTACTCGCCATCGGTGAGGTTAAGCGGTTCAAGCTCGTTTGTTTCGGCATTGATTTTGGCAACCTTTATGGTTACTGTTCCGCCAGCTTCACTTATCGAAGCCCGCTTCACTATCTGAGCCTCTGTATCGGTAACGGCATAACCCACAACGCCCCATTCATCAACTGTAAGGGTGTGCCCGTTCTGGAATGCCAGGGCTTTCTCGCTGTACCATTCGCGGGTACCAGGTTGCTTTTTCGATAGCTGGTTTTCAACATCAGCCCGGAAAACATCCATTACTACCTCAAATAGCCATATTGCATAGGCAAATATCTCAACCCATATACGCCACTCAGCCGTTGAACTGGTACTTAAGCCCGGCTGGTTTCCAACAAGCGAGGTCTTTATTTCTGTTAATGATCGTGCCATATTTTTGTTTTATGTAGAGACGCTGCATGCAACGTCTTTACGATTCAATTATTTTTCCGTCCAATTCCTTCAATACTTTTTTGAGTTTCAAATCATCCTCATCGCGAATTATTAGAGACGTTGCATGCAACGTCTCAACATCATCGGTCAATTCAAACTCAACACTGTTGGTAACCAGTTGCGGGTTATCGGCAATCAGTACGGCCACCGCTTCGGGGTTGCCATAGTGCTGGATTGACAGGTCAATTAAGTTACTCGACATAGCCAAAGTCTTTGAGCATTTGCACGTTCAACGCTTCAATATCTTTTGTTTTAAGTTTATCAAGCTTAACTGGTTCCTTCTTCTTAACCGGTACACCTTTAAGCTCCAGTTTTTTTATCAGTCTTTCACTTGCATTGCTCATAGCAGTCCTTTTTCGTTTAACACCTCAATAATATCGGCCGTTGTTTGTTCAAGGCCTTGCACCTTTTCTTCCAGCTCGCCTTCAGGTTCAGTAACCAAAATTTCTTCGTAATATTCAGGAAGATCCAGGCGCATTACACCGGTTGAAAAATCGTACCCTAGTACAATTTCACTGCCCATCAGAAACTGATCGTGTTTTCTAATAAAATTGTAGCCTGGTTCGGCGGTCATTACCAAATGGCCTTTATTGTTTGGTTCAGTTTTCATAAATCTGCGGGTTTTGATGATAGTGGATATATTGCATTTGCCCAACTCACCCAGTTTGTTGCACTTTGATAGGCCGAAACTGAATCGTCAGGAACATAAATTTTCATATTTAATCCATAATGATTTAACGCGTTCGTTCCCAAAGTAGGTGGATTAGTGGCATAAATAATGATTGTCGATAAAGAATTACAATATTCAAAAGTTCTTGCTCCAATATTTAATATAGTTGACGGAAGAATAACTTTTCTCAACCCGTAACAATCTTTTAAACATTCACTAAGAATTTGAGTAGTAAATTTTGGAAATGAAAAATTCAAAATAGTGAATATCCTCCGAATAGAATAATCATTTAAAAAAGTAATTGATGCAGGTAAATTGAGTTGAGCTATTGAATAGCAACTATCAAAAAAGGCTGTAGGAAGGTTTATAATTGTAGCAGGCATTGTAACGCATAAAATACTATAACATAGATAAAATATTGATGCACTAAAACTAGATACAGATGAAGGAAAGTTTACCGCCCTTAAGGAAAAACACCTATTGAAAATATGGGAATAACAATTATTAATTGAATTTGACAATGAAATTATTTGTAACGCATTGCACGTGTAAAACGAATAAGAATTCAAATCGCGCACCATTGTTCCGATAAATATCTTTTGCAAAGCAATAGAATAAGCTCCACTACTCAACAAACCTGATGAAGAGGTGCCATGTCCAATTCCAAATAAACCTTCGCTTTCAATTCTTATTCGATATTCACCATAGCTCGCAAAAGATAATGTTATTGTAACATTTCCAGAAATTGAATTAGTTGCCAGGATTTCATTAGTAATATCGTCATAAATTGTTAAAATGCTAGTATTTGATTTTTTCAGAAAAAGTGATGGGGTTAAACCAGTCCCACTAGTTAACTTAATAAATAAATATGTATGACCATTCGAAGTAACATAAATGGCACCAATATCTGTAGTGTTTTGGATATCATCATAAGAATGATTCCATTCTTGAAATATCAGAAAATCATGTATAGGTGTTTCAGGAGGCGAAGCGCTTTCGCCCGTATTAACCCATTGTTCTTTCAAAATTGTGCCGTCAAAATCAATAAACCTTACCAGGTGGTCGCCAGTTCCACCTGTTGTTTGAATCTGGGCAATTTTATTGGCATAGGCTGGTAAACTTACTCCTTCCATATCTACGCCTTTGGCCTCGATTGCAGTTTTAATTGCGGCCTTGGAGTCAATAATCGATTGTAATTTACTTGCTATGGTCATGATAAAATGCTGTCTAAAATTGTTTCAATATTCCCCAGCTGGTTGGCCCATTCGCCTTCGGTCATTACTGGATCATCGGTGGTAGTTTCGAGGTAACTTTGGTATGCCGATTTACCATTGGCGCCCGCTTCGCCAGGTTCACCTTTTAACGAAAGCAACCACTCTTCTTCGGTTCCAACAAACCCGTTAGCAATGGCAACCTCATAAGCCGAGTCGCCACGGTTACCTTTATCGCGAAAAACCTGCAGCTCTCGGTACTCGTTCACCTGGGTTGCTTCAACCGTAAGGCTTTCTTTTTGGACAAATATTTCTACTGTACGTTGGGTCATCGGGTTAAAAATCGTCGGTTACAAATACGCTGCCTTCCACCCAGGTTTCAATTACCTGGTTGGCAAAAATTACTTCCACTTCAAACTGATAGCTGCCTCCGGTTAGGGGGCAAATCATGGCGTCAATCACAAATTTACCATCGGCAGGATCGGTAAGCGTAACACCGCTGCCGTTTGTGAGCAGCAGCAAAATTGCACTTTGCCCGGCCAGCCTAAAGCGTATGTTAATGGTTGCACCTGTAATATCAACGGCCTCGCCGTTTTCTACCAACCTAAAGCCAATGGCTTTAACGGTATCGCCGTGGCGCCATGCAGGGGTTATGTTGTAAAGTAATGGTGTCATAACTTCTGGAATTATTGAATTATCGGGTTCGGCAAAATGCGGCACTACCGGGTAAACATCGTAATAGGCATCGGCTTCAATTTGTCCGGCAGCATTTTGTTTTACGCTGTTAACGGTCATGCCATCCTGGATAAACTTACGGCGCACCATCCGGAGCATGGCTTCGGGCGTTTCATCGTTAATAAAATCGTGAATGCCCACGCCAGTGGTTGGTGCATGCTTCAGCTCACCCATGGCCGTTAAAAGCAGGTCGCGCTGGTGTGCCACGGTGCTTTCAACGTAATGGATGTCGCCCCCTGTAAGGTCGATATCGCCGTTAGTATCTTGTCTGAAATCTATCATACACGGCCTCCCCAACCCCTCCCAGGGAGGGGCTTTTGGTTTAGTTCGTATTTGTTACTTTCGCTCATTGCTCTATTCTTCAATTTTGCACCACCGTGATGCCCTCCCCTTGGGGGAGGGTTGGGTGGGGCTTCTACGCTATTGTTCCGGTTCCGCTGCCGGTTCCTGTTATTGTTCCTGGGCCAGCTGGTGTGGCACATACACCCGTTACTGTTGTGTTTATAGTAATGGTTGCTGTTTTAATGTAGGCATCAACCCTGTTGGCAATTATTTCGGCAACCTTGTTGCTTGCATCTTCGCTGGCCAAATCAATGTCTTTAAAATCGGCTGCCAATGCGGTTTGTAATGTTTCTTTTACCAGTGGCATATTAGTGCTTTATCAGTTCATCTTTTATACTATCAACAGTCGTAACCGGCTGTATTACTTGTGCCGCCCAACTGGCCGATGCTGCTTTTAAAACTGCACCGCCATCCATTGGCGCAGGTACCCATGTGGTGAATACTTGCTTAAGGCTGTTAATATCTTCCTCAATGGCGCTGATCTTATCAACCAGCTTATTGATGTCGGTAGCAAAGCTGCCTTTATCACCGGCATTGAAGGTGATGGCCTCCTCTGTAATTTCAATTGAACGTTCCTTCATCCGGAGGAAGATCTTCTCCATGTCGAAAAGTATTTCAACATCGTCGCCCCAGGTAAAAAGTATCTTTTCTATTTCACTAAAAAGTTGAACGTACAGCTGGTTGCTGTTGCCAATGCGGCCAACCAACACCAGGCTTTCGACCTTTGGGATAAAACAGAAGCCCTTCAGCTCAGAATCGATCACCGCCCGCAACCGAACATCGGTGTATTGTATGTCGGTGTCGGTTTCAACCGTACAGAAGAATTCGGTTTCATCAACCTCCTTAACCGTTGCCAGGAACACCTGATCGATGCCTGAGCTCATTTCCTTGAGCTTCATCCTTATTTCTTCAGCCCGTTGTGTCATATCTTTATCCCTAGTTCAACGGTACGCCTAGCCCCGGATCGTCCAAACTTTACCTCGGTGCTTTCAACGTAAAAATTTCCGCTACGCTGGTTATAAAGGCTATCGCTTATTCCCGCCACCATTCCAGGCTCAGCGTAAGGGATCAGGAATGTTTCAATTTTTCCCCGGTAACCGTCGAAACTGTAACGCTTCAATTCAGCCTCGGCAATGTTTTTCAATTGAGCTGCATCCTTCACGTCGTAAAAGAAAAGCGTTTTACTTTCGCCCCCTTCAGCACCTACCGATGCTTCCAGCTTTGCCCCGTTCCGATCGTAGCTTTTTGCTTCCACTTTCAGCTTATAATCATCGGCACGGTAAAACTTCAAATCGTCATCCTTCAGAACGTTCCTGCGTTCGCCGTTCAGCTCGTATTTAACCTGGTCGCCTTTCACCTCGTAAGCCTTTCCGGCATACAGCCGTCCCTGAAGGTCGAAAAACACTGTAAGACCATAGTCGCTTTTCAACTTCTCAATTACCCATGCCCCGGTTTTATTATCCACGATGGTATTTTTCAAAGCAAGGTCGATTGTGCTGGGGTGGACCGTTGCGCCGCTACCTGCTAAAACATCATTTAAAAGCGATTTAACTGTTGTTGAAGGATAACTTTTTTTGATGCTCGATCGGCGAAGCTTCCAGTACCAGTCCTCGCACTCAATTTCGAGGGGAACGGTATAATTTAACCGCTTTACGAAGCCCGTGAATTCGGTTTTCAAAGAACCATCGTAACCCAATTTTATGGTTACCTTATCGTCAACGGCTATTTGCCTGGCCGTTTCAATGTATGTTTTTTCGCCCCCTTTTTGTTTCAGTACAGCTGTAACAGGCACTTTAATGGTTGCGGTGGCATTTGCCTCGCGGGTACTGCGCTTAATGCTTACATCAACCATGCTGGTGAAGCTGGCTGCACCTATTGTAATATGGCATCCTCCAATTAGCGAGTACATTATAGCTCCAATTCAAATGGTGAATCGCTCACAAGTGTCATGTTAAATGCCTGGATGTCTTCCTGGCCTTCAACCGTTATGGGTTCAATGGTTTTGATCATAACCGAATCATCTTCCTTCAGAAAGTAATCGGTAAGCGCGCAGCTCATTTTTATGGCCTCGTTAATCTCCCAAAGCCTTACCAGCTCCTGCATTTCTTGTTCCGGGTAATCGCCATTGGTACTTTCCAACACGGCCACCAGTTTTATATCATAATCGTCAACGCTGATCAGTTCCTTCACTGAACCTTTGCGCCCAACCATTGGGGTTTCAACTATTGTTTTTTTGCCGGTGATTGAAACAACCGCTTCATCGAACTCCCAGCGTTTGCCCTTATGGGTGAACGAAACGGGCATAAAATACCAGATGCCGTTTTTCACCTTCCGGAGAGTGGCACCGGTAGCACTTTGTTTAGCACGTTCTGGGCCATCACCTTTGTTGTAATCGGCCCTGCTCATTCCGCTTGGTTGCGTAATAATATCGGCCGGAACATAGGGTAGTGCCTGGTAACCCTTCACGGTGCGTAATATGTCGAATACGATGCTCATACATTCAATATTTCGGCCAATGCCTTCTCCACTTCATCCCTTACATTTTGCGCAACAGCCTGCCCTGTTTGGGCATCGGTACCGTGTATATGGATTTCAATTTTATCGGTAAACCTATCAATGCGTATGCTTTTGCCCTGGTTGGTGTTATTGGTTGCAGAGACACGATGTATCTCCTCAGTACGATTGTTTGTTATTTCATTAGTGGTAAGTGTGCTATTGTCGTAGCTTTCATTGGCCACTGAATTATCAAAGGCATTAAACAGGTTTTTACCATCACCGGGTAAATTGGCAACGGGTTGTGTTATTGTCTGGTTCCAGTCGGGCACATTAAGTGGCTGCATTGCGCTGGCCTGCCCGGCACCAAGTGTAAGGGCAATAGGAAGTGCAGCCGCCGCGGCCATTCTGCGGAGGCTGCCTGCAATTTCATCAACCCGGGTGGACATGTTAATCACGGGCTTTTCGGTGGGGTTTTCGGGTTTATTTTCGCCGGGTGCATTCATGGCCAAATCGGCCTGCACACCAAATTTTTGGTTAATGGCGCTGTACAATCCCGTTTGATTGTAATCCTGCGGGATGCCCAGGCTAAGGCTATCGTCTTTTTTACCAGCTGGACTTTTGCCTTTTTTGGTTTTGTCGAATTTCGACATTAAATCATCGTTGTTGAATGCGCTTTCATCAACCTTGGGTGCAACTTTTAAGTCAAGTGTTTCTTCATCTTCTTTCTTTTTTACCCACTTACCAGTTTCTTTATCTTTTTCAAAGCCCTTTTTCCATTTGTCTTTCTTGAATTCACCAGAACCATCCTTATACCCATTGTTAAATTTTTCACCTAATCCTTTCCCTTTATTCCAAAGCTCTTTAGCAGTATTTGCTCCAGTAAATGACATTAACGCTTCCTTCCCTGATTGGGCAGCTCCGGCAAAATCTTTCTTAAAAAGCTTTCCGATCATGGTACCTACAGCACCAAGTCCGGAAATCACATTCTTAATTGGAGCAATTACCAGAGTAAACAACATACCCCCAACTCCTTTAAGTACTTCGCCAACTCCGGTCATAACCGCCCTGAATTTTTCAGAGCCCCGCCATGCAGCC
Source organism: Bacteroidales bacterium (assembly GCA_016938095.1). Classification (GTDB taxonomy): domain Bacteria; phylum Bacteroidota; class Bacteroidia; order Bacteroidales; family UBA10428; genus UBA5072. The sequence goes on along the minus strand of JAFGVG010000448.1, from coordinate 13,833 downwards.
ACAAAAGCAGCCACCAAGGCCATAACGCCAACAGCCACCCATGTAATTGGAGAAGCAAGCAAAGCCGTGTTTAGCCCCCACTGTGCAGCTACCTGCGCCCACGTTGCACCTGTAAGTACAGCAGTAGCGGTTGTGTATACCCATTTGGCGGCTGTGCTTATGCCTGTCATTATCGCTTCCTTTTGCGCCCAAACGTAATTAATGGCCAATACGGTAGCTAATCCACCCAACAAGGTTGTAAGCCCAATAATCCAGGGGTTGCTTTCCTGAATTAAACCGCTCCACCATGCCCAGGCTGTACCTACTGAAGTAACGATCCAAAATACACCCTGGAACATGCCCAATAATACATCAAGTATTGGGTTGAGCACTGCGTTAATCATATCACCAAGGCCTAACCCAGCCCCGGTTATATTGCTCCAAATTTCTTTAATCTTATTCCCCGGGGTGTTTACTTTATCCAACGCTGCAGCCATTTCACCCGTGGCATTTGCCGTAGCATCCATAGCCTCACGAAGCTTATCTGTCTCGTTGGTCAATATCGAAAAGGCTTGTTTTGCCTGGGCATCGCGCAAACCAATACTTTCAAGAAAATTACTTTTCTCTTTATCGTTCATGCTTGACATAAGGCCTCCTAATTGCTCTACAATAGGAAGTAAACCCTTCATGTTGCCCTGGGCATCATATACTTCCACTCCGGCCTTTTGTAAGCCTTGTGTAATCTCGCTTTTACCCAATGCGGTAAATGCATTGTTTAACAACATTGTAGAACTGGATGCATCGTTACCCTTTCCGGTCATATAAGCAAAAGCCCCGGCAGTCTCCCTAAATGAAACCCCCACGTTGTTTGCACCTGCAATGAGTCCGGGAATATTGTTTGCAAAGTCGGTAAACTCACCGGCGCCAACTCCTTTCGCAGCAAAAAGGACGTCCATTACTGCAGCGGCAGTTTCTTTCCCTTTACCTATAGCCGAAAGCGACTGTCCAACAGCACCCGAAACCACATCAACATCGGTATATCCTGCCTTTGCCCCTTTCAGTGCAGTAGCCAGGATATCCGTTGAAAGTGCAACGTCGCCTGTTTGTGAAATAATCTTCTCATAAGCATCAGGTACTTTGGCCAAATCAGCCCCGGCATTTACACCTAGCTTTTTAATTTTATCGCCCAGTTTATCCAGTTCCTCTTTGGGTAGTTGTGCTGTGGTGTTTATTTTAGCCATACCATCCTCCCAACTCATGTTTAATTTACTAACAGCAGCCACTCCGGCACCGGCCAAAACAATTGGGTTGGTAAGCATGGCCGCCCCGGGTATTTGCTGAAAAGCGTCTTTCAGGTTTTTACCAACCTTACTGCCACCGGTGGTGGTTTCAAGTTGATTGATTTGAGAATTTAGCCCGGCAATTTCGCGGTTATACTGCTGTATTTTTGGAAGGTTCTGGGGATCGATCAAATCGCGTTCACCCTGGAGAATGTCAATCTTTTGCTTTAAGCTACCTATGCCGTTGCCAAAATCGGCCACGTGGCGTTTCAGGCTGTCGGTTTTATCCTGGAGCTGCACAAACTTATTCACCGCATCGTACGAACTGCCTGTAAGCTTCTGGAGGGTTCCTGAAGCTTTGTCGTTCATCATGATGGTATATTCGTACAGGCCTGGCATATGCGCTTGAATTATTTAAGTGCTAGGGTTTAACTTCTTAATCAGCCACTGTGTTGCTGTGGCCATCTCCGCCCATTCCTCATCCGTCAAATCATCAGGGTTTACATGCATATAATGGCGGATAAGGGTATTGGTTGACCTTATGTAGTCATTGTCAATCGGGAAGATGGCCTCTAGCAGTTTTTTAGCTCAGCGTTCTTAATTTTGATAATGTTGCCCAAAATTGAGTTGGCGCTCAGGAAAAGTTCATCGTTATCCTGAATGCGCATATCGCCGCCCAACCAGCAGTTCTTAATAATTATCTCGCCAAACTTCACCGTGTCTTTTCCGGCCAGACTGGTAGCCATTCCAATCACTTTTCTCCCCGGAACCTTCAGCCAGCATTTAACCTGTTCGCTCACCTCTATTTCGCGCATTCCTTCCTGGAACTCTTCAACGTGCGCCTCGGCTTCCGATCGTTCGTCAAATTCCTCGCCATCGGCTGTTTTAAACTTAATGTCAATCACAAGTTCCTTTACGCCATTTTCACCGTAAAGCTGTTTCCACTTTTCAATTTGTTCGGGGCTGGGGTTTTCAATATTTTCCTTCATAGTGTTTTATTTAATGGTTGATTAAACGATACTTAAAAGACTGGTTGATCACCACCCGGGCGGAGAATCCTGCCCGGGTGGTTCCATCAACCAATAAATCCAACTAAAAATGAAACATAGGCCTTTTTAAAGGCTTATACTTTCTGAATGTCGAGGCAAATGAATGGCAGTTCAACCTCCATGCTGGAGTCTCCTTGTTTCCATCCTTCCTCAAATTCAGTGAACTCGGCAAATTTTGCCACCTTGGTGAACAAAACCCCGGTTTCCTGGTCGCCATAGCTGAACACAATGTCAACGTTGCGCAGGTCAATGGGGCTACCGTTTGGGCTGGCTGCACAAAGGGCAATAAGCTCGCTTTGCAGCACGGTAATGGAGCCTTCGTACTTTTTGTTCCCACGCTTGAAGCCAACGGGCTTAACCCCTTTGGCGTAGCGGTGTTCCTTACTCTGACTCTCCTTGTACTTAATAGCCGTAAGCCCGGCTATATTGCGGCCCAGGAGCACAACATTCATGTCGCCCCAGGCATATTCTTCATTGTTTACTACTACTGACATAATTATGCTGCCGGGTTAGAAAATCCAAGATTCACCTCAATTGTTTTTGAATAGCCTACGGGAACAATTTTGAGGTTAATCACCACTTTCCCTGTTGAAAGAACATTTTGCGCCGGGTTAATGTAGGCAAATTTGCCACCCTCGTAACCACCGCCGCTTACTTCGCCACCAGCCTGCATCAACAATGCAAGGGCATTGTCAATTTTCCCCTGGTAATAGGCCACCTTACCGGCTGCAATTCGCCCGGTTTCGGGGTCAATTTCAATTTCGTCCATCAGTTCCGTTACGTAGGTGTTGTAGGCAATAAGCATGGCCTTGTCAATTACGCGTCGGTTTACAATGGTGCTGAAATCGTCATCGGCTGCCGAGCAGGTATTATCAATGCCCCAGTAAAATCCGCTGCGTTGCGGGTAGGTAGTCATTACAATCCAACCCAGGGTATCAAGGGTATCGGCAATACCACGGCTCACGGGTGTGCCATCGGTAAAGAAGGCGTTAACTACCGGTATTGCTCCGGTTTTTACCCTTCCGGGTTTACGCATAACAGGGTCACTGGCCAGGCGGCCAAGCAACAGGCCAACCGCTGCCGATCCATCGGTTTCGTCGCCGCAAATAACGGCGCCAACACGGTTAAAGCCCAATCCTTTCAGGTCTTCAAGGTCGCCTGATACTCCCTGGTAATCCCTGCCTTCAACAATACCAATAAAGGGCTCCATTACTGCAGCTTTGCTATCGGCCAATGCCTCCAGCTTGGTTAAAGCTGCAATCACATCGTCATCGATGCCTTTCAGCACGGTAGCCACATAGGCTGCGTCGGGAACGCGGGTGATACCCAGCAGGCGTATGGTTCCGCCCGAGGCGTCAATAAGCTCTTTTGCAAAAGCGTTATCGCTGGTAGCATCGGCAATGTCCTCCATTGTTTCTGTTTTCGGTACTACCATCACCCACAACTCAGCGCCATCACCTGCTACAGTGAAAAAATCGGCCACATGCTTGTAGGCGTTCGTGGTATTTGCGGTATCGTAAGCCGGGTTCAAGCCGGCATCCTTCACCTCATCAATGGAAAAGAACTGTTTGGCAGTTCCCAGGGTCCACTCTGCCGAGGGGTTTGCATCGCCGCTTACAATCAGACCGGCAATACCATCGGCAAGCGCTACAACGCCACCAAGGCCTCCGTTCGTGATGTTAATAATTACTTGTGGTAAACTCATGGTTTATAACTTTTTAGAATAATAATCAAAAACAGGGTAACAATTGCTCCCGCCCCAAGTCCGGCCAGTATCAATAACCAGGCTGGCTTTTTGTATTTTACCACTTCGTAGGGTACGTGTTTTATTGCGGTTACAACGGTTGTATCGTGGCGCTCCTTCCACGTAAGGTATACTAGCTGACTGTCTGTTTTTGTTACAATGCTGAAAGAGCCACTGTCAAATTGAACAGCACTCCGGATCCTGTCGCCATTTTCCTCAATGTGGGTCATCATTACCTGGTTCATTGAATCGCATTCGAACCATGCCCTGATAACCGCCGAATCGGGGGCAAACGCAACCATTGTATCGCGAACAATTACGGTACTAGAGACTATAACCGTATCGGCTGGCGCGTAGCGCTGGACCGAACAAGCCGCGAACAACAGCAGCAACAAAAACGCAATCAGCCTACTCATTCTGGGGAGTTTTTTTCTTCAGTTGAAAATTCGGGATCAACGCGTTTATCAATGAGTCAATTCGCGCAAACACCGCATCGTCCTTAATGGTAGGCGTTATTCTTACGAAAATTTTAATGAATGCAAGTAGTCCAATCAGTAGTTCAGCCCAATAGGTTTTAAGCAAATCGCCCCATTCAACATCGGCTGCTACCGGATCATCATTGATTGGCGCAGTTGACTCATCTTGCACAAAAGTGAAAATACCGGCTTGCACAACCCGGGGCGGTGCAACAACCTGTTCAAGCAAATAGGGTACTTCGGCTTGTGCTTGATCGTTATCAACTACAACGCATTGCGTTTGGGTGTCAAGCACCTGGCTTGTTTGTTTTTCAGGGCTGAAAATCAGCAGTGATAAAACAAACAGGAATGAAATCATCAAAAAGTTTTTCATATCATATCTGAATTATGGTAAGTTCAAACGAGTCAGTAAGTTTCTTTAGTTTTTCGACGGTGGCCTTGCTGTTCACCACGTCGGTAATACTGTCGGAATTGATGTCCTTGAATGCTTCGCCCGGAAGCAGGCAGCCTTCAATTTGGCTGGTAAAATTTCCCGGGTGAATCCTTATGGATTTTCGGCCAGGTACGCCCATCAGTTCGAATGTACCAGGGCCAAATTTTGGGCTGTTTGTTTTCTTAACATGGTAGCATCCGGTTGGAATGCAGCTAACGTCCGGAAGGTTATTTTTCCATGGCAGTTCAAGCACCGCGCATTGGAAAACAACATCGCCGTCAGTGTCCAGGAGAATTAACCGCCCACAGGTTTGCAGGTGGTTACTCAGTTGCCTCAGGCGAACCAGCACCGCTTTCATTGCCCAAATTTTCTTTAAGGGTTTTCAATGCATCAAGGTAGTTGGCCTTTTTGTTGCCTGTTACCTCGACACCCAGAATGGTTGCAAGCTTTTTAAGCACGTTGTAGTCCGACTTTTCGTCGAGCTCAAGCCCTGAAAGCTCCAACAAGGCAGCGTCAATTTCCTCCTGTGTGGATTCAACCTTAGCTTCTTTGCCCCCTTTCACAATTACCTCAATTTTTCCGCCGTGAGCGTTGGCCCTTTCTTCCGAGAGAAAAATCAGGCTATCGTTAACAAGCCAGAATTTTTTGAGGTTAGGCCGTTTTGCGAAGAATTTCGCAATTTGTTCTTGTGTCATGATGTTCCTAGTTTTATGATTGATGAAATTGCGGCGATTATGGCGCCTGCTATTGCTCCCCAAATACCTCCCCTGGTTTTCACCGTTGTTTCAACAGCCACAAGCCGTTCACGCTGGTTGTCCTGATCGGTTTCGATGTTCGAAAACCTTTCAGATAAATCTGCAACCTTGTTGTGCGTAATAATCAGCAGCTCGCGCTGGGTCAACTTGTTTAAATCAATTTTTTCCATACTCATTGAAAAATATCCCGGGGCATTCACCCCGGGACTGGGTGAAAAAATCAGAAGGTAAGAAGAGTGTTAATATTCGGTACTTTTCCCAATAAGGGTGAATTTGCCTGCCGATGTGGTCATAAACGTGTAAACCTTGGTCTTACTGGCTGCAATACTATCGGTAGCCGGTACTCCTTCAAATCCTGTTTTGAAATAGATGTACCGCTTTGTGGCATCGCTGGTAAACTTGAAGTACACCAGGTTCAGCGGCAAACTTGCCGTTGTATCCACAAAAAAGTAGAGGTTTGTATCAACCGGGCATACATAGGCCGAAGCCGAGTATTTTGGAGTGATAGTCACCGAGTCATTGGTTGGCGCCAGGGTGTACAACCCTTTCGAGCCGTAAGGCATTGCGCTTACCAGTTTCTGTGCCTCGGCTGTTGCAAAAAGCAACACCATGGCCATAATCAGTAAAATGAATTTTTTCATTGTATCAATTTGTTTGAAAACACGGGGCGGCCTCATCGGCAATTTCGGCCACGGCCGCCCCTTCTTCCAGTGGTTTTAATTCAATATTTCAATTGTTGTTACAGCCCCTCATTGGGAGGGGTTGGGGAGGCCTATCGCCCGTCGTACACGCTCACTTGTTCGCCCCAGGCAATTTCGGTATCGGCCTTCATCAGCATTTTGAAGAAGTAACGCTCACCGGCGTTAGTCACCTTGTCAATTTTGATGGTGTCAAAATCGTTCACCAGGTTCACACCACCCCACACGTTGCTGGTCATATCGTTGCCAAACACGGTGCAAACAATCAGGTTTTCCGGCCAATCAGTCAAAACCTCAATGGGCATACCCTTGAATTGAGTTTTGGTGGATGATGTCCAGTCGGGTCCCTTCACGCTCAAGGCGGTCATGGCCTCATCGTACTTCTCGTAGTCCTCCTGGCTCATGGCCATTTTGGATTTTGCACGGTACTTTTTGGGCAATGCCAGGCGCACCAGGTTCATTTTGGCAATAATGTTGTCCTTTGTTAAGGCAACAGGGGCAGCCACCTGAACAATGTCCAAATCGGCCAGCATTTTTTTGATAATGCCGTTAAACAAATGTTCATCGTCATCACCAGCCTCGCCGTTAATGAAATGCCATCCCAATTCAAAATCAACAGCCTTTGCCATTTCGGCCAGCAGGGTATTCTGCACGTTGGCGGGAAGTTCGGCAAACACCAGTTCGCCTTTTGGCTGGAATGGCCTCCAGATGTTCTCAAAAGCACGGGGGTTGAAAGTTGTGAAGGCCATGAATTCAACAGGCTCCAGGTACTTTTCGTCGTAGGTAAAACTCCCTTTGCCGTCCTCATCGGTTGGCATTTCCTTGCGCTTTTGCAGCATGGTACCGGTTTTCAGACGCGGCAGGGTGAATTTTTTGCTCACGTTGGGAACCAGCCTGATCAGGCCGCGCTCTACCAACTCGTTCGAGGTGGTTGCCCTTACAAGCAACTGTTCAAGCACCTCACCGCTATACGCGGATCCTTCAATAATAATGTCCGACATTACTTCCTGTTTTTAAGGTTATCGTTAATTTCCTTTTGGCGGGCATCCCAGGCACCAAGCTTTACTTCATTACCGCCCTGGCCACCATCACCAAGCTCGGTTACACCTTTCATGGCATCAAGAATCGATTTGGTACCATCGAAATCGGCCTCGGCAAACTTCAGGTAGGTGTCCTTTTGGGCCGCTGTAATTTTCTTGGCGGCAATTGCGCCATCTACCAGGGCAACGCGCTTAGCCTCAGCGGCAGCAGTTTGGGCATCCTGGAATGTTTTCAACTCACCTTCTAACCGCGTTTTTTCAGCAGTAAGGTTTGTTACCTGTCCTTGCAAATCAGCAAGCTGAATGGCATCTTTTGCCGCTTGCTGAACTGCCACCAGGATTTCAGCCTCCGAAGCACCGTCCGAAAGCTTTAATACTTGTGCTATTTGTTCACTAAGTTTCATATCTGAATTTTGTAAATGAATATCGGAAAGCAATGGAAGCAGGTGGTTCCCGTCGCGGTCGCTCAGGTTAATATCGGCTCCAAATTCATCCTGCAAGCGCAGGGCATTGCGGTTGGCACCAATGTCAACCAACGAAGCTTCCATAAGAAGTGATTGAACCACCGTAGGGCGTGTTTGTCCTTTAATCAATACCGAAGGATCGTCGCTTGTAGTAATTGCCCTGGCACCTATCGAAACCATGTTAATGATACCTTTCTCCACTTTGCGCATCAGCGATACCGCAAAATCATCATCTTCATCAAATTCAAGGTCTGCAACCAATTTTTTGCCATCCTTCCGAATGTTTACCCATTTACCAATTGGCAGCGGTTCAGCGTTCTTATTCCAGCCATAAGGACGGCTATGCACCCAAAGTGCAATGGGGTTTTTTTCAAAAAGGCTGGTGTCAATTCCATCGGTCAAGAATCGGAAACCATAGCTGTTCAAGCTTTCGTCCGATAGTACAAATGAATAAGGTGCTGGCATACTTTACAGTTAAATTGTTTCCGAGCCTTCTGGGCACGTGCTTTATAGACCTCAAAATTCAGCGACAAAAGGGAGTAAATCAAACTTTAGTGCAACACTTTCAAGCATTTATGCAAGCCTAGCTACTTTACTTCAATCCCCAATTTCAGTTCCTGAAATTTGCCTTACAATACTTTCAAAAAATGGCAAAGGAACGCGAGCGCAGGTTGGCGCACATACTCTATGTTGAGCAGAAGAAAACGGCAAAAGAAGTGGCCGAAATGGTTGGTGTTTCTGAAAAAACACTCAGCGATTGGGTAACAAAATTCAATTGGAAAACCGAACGCAGTGCTCGGAACACATCCCCATCGCAACGCATTGCCAATCTTGAAAACATCATTGCAGGTATTGCCGAGGAGCGTATTGAACTTACCCGGCAGCTGGCCCAGGTGGAACTCACAGCCGCCCGCGAGGAAGTGGAGGAAATAAGAAAGCAAATTAGCAAACTCGACGATGCTGTGAGTAAGTGGAACAAAACCCTGCGCGACATTAACAAAGAGGCACGCATACCCCTGGCAACTTACCTGGAGGTGATGCAAACAATTTTCGACGCCCTACAGGCCTACGATCCCAAATTGTACATGCAAACACTCAACTTCCAGGAGCACCACGTACATACAGTTTCACTTAAAATGGGCTTATAATGCGTGTAATCGACAAAAAAGCCCAGGAACACTACCTAAAGCGCCTAAGTCAAATAAAGAATGGCGCCGAAATTGCCAACCCGTTTGAAACACCCGACGAACGTAAGGCCATTATCGAACGTGCAAAAAAGGACCCGGCCTTTTTTTGTGAATACTTCTACCCGCATTATGCCAGTGCAAAAGCATCATGGTTCCATGTACGCCTTGCAAAAGCAGTGCTCAAAAACAAAAAAATTCGTCGCCTGGTACGCTGGGGGCGTGGTTTGGCAAAATCGGTATGGTGTAACGTTATTATCCCGCAATACCTGTGGATTAATGGCGAATCCGTTTACATGGTAATTGTTGGCAATAACCTCGATAAAGCTGAAATACTTCTTTCCGATGTTCAGGCCGAATTTGAAAGCAACCCGCGTCTTATCCGATATTTTGGCGACCAGGTATTACAGGGCAGTTGGGCCGAGGGCGATTTCCGCACAAAAGATGGCCGCTTTATCGGCAAAGCCCTTGGTATGGGGCAAAGTCCGCGTGGTTTGAGAATTGCCGCCCAGCGCCCTAATTACATTGTTTGCGACGACCTGGAAGACCAGGACACTGTGAAAAACCCCAAACGCCAGGATAAGGTAATTGAATGGATTGAAGGTGACCTTTTGAAAACAATGGATGGCGATACCCGCCGCTACCTTCACCCCAATAACGATCCATGGCCCCGCTCAATCCAAAACCAACTGCAAAAACGGCATCCAAACTGGGAACTCGATGAGGTTTGTGCCTACAACGAGGAAACATTTGAACCCGCGTGGCCCGATAAGTACGATGCCAACTATTACCGCGAACAGGAAGATGACGGGGCCATTACCGCCCGGGCTGAATACAACCACAAAAAGCTGGTTAAAGGAAAGGTATTTACCGACGATCTGTTTCAATGGGGCAAACGCCCACGCTTCAACCAGTTCCGCTACATCGTTGGTTTTTGGGACGTAGCTTACTCCGGGGCTAACGATTACAACGCCGTGAAGGTTTGGGGGCTTCATGGTCTTAATTTTTGGAACTTAAAAGCCTTTGTCCGGCAATGTAAAATGGCCGAGGCCATCCGTTTCATGTACCACTATCAGGCAACCCTGCCACCATCGGTAATTATTCACTGGAGGGTAGAAGAACAGTTTTGGAACGATCCGCTTAAACAAGCATTAAAAGATGTTGAGCGGGAGTTTAAAAAGCCGCTAAACATAGTCATTTCGCCAAAACCACGGCTCAAAAAGTTCGACCGCTTGATGAGCCAGCACCCGTACTACCAAAACTCACGCATTTACTTCGATGAGGCTGAATTTGCCAACAACGATATGCAGGAAGGCATTAACCAGCAAAAGGGCATTGAACCTGGGTACAACACCCCCGACGATAGCCCCGATGCCGATCAGCAGGCCGTTGAATACCTCTCGAAATTCGTGGTGTACGAAGGCGAAAAACGCAACGAAGTAACTTCCGTTAGGAAAAAACGAAATAACAGAATGTAACAACAATGGGGCATGCCCCATTGAAAAACAATACCACTATGTCATTCATTACAAAAACAGACCTGTCGCAAGACATCTACAGCGAGATTTTAACCGGTTTGACCCGCGCCAACGATGCCAAAATAGCAACAGCTTGCAACGAGGCACAAGCCGAAATTAATGGCTACGTGTGTGCCAGGTACGATTCTGAAGACCTGTTCGGCAAAACTGCCGAAGAGCGAAACCTTACCATTTTAGCCATTGCGCGTACCATTGCCATTTATAAGCTACACAAGGTTTGCAACAAAATGAACGAGCTGGTAAGGGTAGAATATGAAGACGCCATCGCTTTGCTTATGCGCATTCAGAAAGGGCAATTCATTCTCGAAGGAGCAAAGCTTTTCGGCCAAACCGATATAGAAACGCCCACATCGCAAATTACAAGAACAGGTAATATTAAACGAGAAAATTACATCTAGCACAGACGCGATGCTCCGTGTCTCTAAAATCAAACATTATGGCAACAAAAGCACCCGAAATAATACTCAAAAAATCAGGTTACGATCGTACCGCGAAGGATATCAGTAAGTGGAAAACGGCTCTTAAATCGGCCGAGGATCCAGACTACCCCGACAGGTCAAAACTCATGGACCTGTATCACGATTTAATGCTCGATGGCCACCTTACTGCCATTACCGAAAAGCGCATTCTCAATATCACCAACCTGCCCATTGCATGGCAAACAGGCACCGGCAAACAAAACGTTCAGATTACTGACCTTATTGAGTCCGAAGCATTCGAGAACCTGCTGCGCTCAATCATAGAAAGCCGTTTTTTCGGGTACAGCCTTAATTGGGTCGATATCACCCAGCCCGGGGTACAAAAGCCAAAGGTGAAAGTAATTGACCGACGGCACGTGGAGCCATCAAGGAACAAATACAAAACCAAAATTGGCGATACGCTGAATGCTGGCATCGATTACACTGTACCACCTCTGAGTAACTACATTCTTACTGCAGGCCGCGACGATGATTTAGGGCTACTGCTCAAATGCGCACCATACGTACTGTGGAAACGTGGCGATATTGGCGACTGGGCTACCTTTGCTGAAATTTTTGGTTCCCCACTGCGAAAAGGCAAATTCCCTTTAGGCGACGATCAGTCGAAGCGTGAACTGGAGGAAGCCATGAACGAGGCTGGTAACGCAAATTCGGTAATTATGCCCGACAGCTGCGACATTGAATTTGTGCAAAACAGTACCACTACATCGGGGAAAGGGGTGCATGAAACTTTTGCCGATTTCCTTAACAACGAAATGAGCAAAATCATCCTGGGCAATACCATGACCACCGACGCCCAGGGCGGAAACTACAAAGGCGAGGTTCACCAGGATAGCGAAGAAGGTATTTTCGAAGGTGACAAAAAGTTTAGCCTGCGAATACTCAACTCCACCTTCTGGTACTTACTGGAAATGCACGGGTATAACCCAACAGGGGGAAAATTTGTGGTGCCCGATACCGACGATATCGACCTGAAGGACCGTATTGATATCGACGAAAAATTAAACGGGATGATTGATATTGATCCAGCGTATTTTTACGAGAAATACGGTGTGCCAGTGCCAAAGGGTGGAGCAAAATTAAAATCTGTAGAGACGCAAGGCGTTGCGTCTCCAAAATCCGCCAAATTATCTGATCCCGAAGCTCGCCCCATTCGTCGCGGCCTGTTCAATTTTTTCGACTAAGCCCTGACAGGGTTCCCAACCCTGTCAGGGCTGTTACAAGCCTGTACAGCCACGAAAACCATTGCGGGTGCGATGTATGCCTGGCCGATGATTTTTCACCTGAAGAAACGCTGAATATCGAAACCATGGCCGAACGCGCCCTCCGGAAAATATACACCGGCAAATACCAGGGCGAATTCCCCGAAGAGTTTTGGAAAATTACTGTTGAAAAACTCAACCAGGCAGTCAAAGGCGAATTTAAGGGGACTTATAAACCGCTTCAAAACCAGCTGGTGTATCAAAACGGCGTGTTTGCGGCCTTTAAATCAAAAGCCCAGACCCAAACACTGGAGAACTTGATGACAGCATCAAAGGCTAAAACCTTTACCGATTTTGCCGCCGAGGTGCAGGGAACACTCAAAGACTACAACATTAACCACCTGAAGGCTGAGTGGAACACGGCCAAAAAAGCGGCTCGAAGTGCCAAACGCTGGGCGCAGGCCATTGCCGATAGTGATTTGTTCCCAAACATCGAGTACCTGCCATCAACTGCGAAAGAGCCCCGCGATGTACACCGGCCTTATTACGGAATGATACGGCCCATTGATGATCCCATTTGGGCAACCATACTGCCACCTTCCGACTGGGGCTGCCAATGCGGGTGGCGCACCACCGATAAAAATGTGACTCAAAAGCCACATACCCAACCACCGCCCGAACCTGGCCTGGACAATAACCCCGGAGCCGATGGCGCTGTGTTTAGCCCAAGTCACCCGCATTTCAAGGGAACAAAATCGGCCGATGTGGTGAAAAACAACATTGCCAATATCGAGGGATGCGACATTAAGGACGTTAAGTTGATGCGTTGGGATCCGGAAACCAAAGGGGCAATTTACCACATTGGTGAACTTACCGATAATGCAATTGATGCCAACACAAAAACGGCTATTTACCACATGAAGAAAGGCGCATCGGTCAAATTTATCAATGTCGATAAAACAGCAAAAGGCATCGACCTTAAAACGCCCGACACCCTTGTAAATGGTGTTTACAATGAATTTAAAGTTGCTGAAGTGGTGAATCCGGGCTTCGAAAACATTAAAACCGACCTGAAAGAAGCTCACCAGAAAGGCAAACGCCTGGGTAAAGTAATAGACGTAACATTGCGTTATCAAAATGCCGAAAAAGCAACCATTCAGCGGGCATTTAAGGCTAAAGAGAATGTAAAGCAAATGAAAAATGTTGGTAATACGTGGGTTATAAACAACGGAAAGATTTTTGGGCCATTCACAAAAAAGCAGATTATTGAAGGAAAATTCGATATAAAATGAAAAATCCCGGTTGTACCCGGGATTGGAGGCAGAGGGACTCGAAGTCTACCTCCGCCATTACAAATGTACAACTTTTTTACTAATGCCCAATGACTTAATGACTTTTTTCAAATGGCCAAAAATATTAGACAACTTGCAACCGACCTGGCAAGGCACACCCAAGCCCTGGGCAACTACATGCGTAACAAAGCCCCGCGCATTGTGGGTAAATTGGGCGTCG
>JAFGVG010000447.1 GCA_016938095.1 Bacteroidales bacterium | reverse complement strand
CAACAGAAAAATGACCAGGCTGTGCTGAAGAGTGACAAACTCCGGGTGTTGCTGAATCTTAAGAATGGAGCACTTTCTTTTGAAACAACGGGTTCAGGGGAACTACTGAAAGAGAAAGAAGGAACCTGCAGGTTTGTTGATTTTAACGATGCCGGCGTCAAGACCTACAGCATTAGTCAGGCTTTTTTACTTGATAAAGATGAAGCCATATACGGACTGGGACAGCAACAGCAGGGTAAAATGGTACAGCGTAATCTAAAGCTCAACATGGTGCAGGGAAATACGGATGACTACATTCCCTTTTTCCAGTCGGTTAAAGGTTATGGCCTGTTTTGGGACAATTACTCCCCCACTGTTTTCGATGACCAGCCCGAAGGCACCTCATTTACCTCGGATGTTGGTGATGGCATTGATTACTATTTCATGCATGGAGGCAATGCCGATGGCGTTATTGCATGCATGTGCGACCTGACAGGGCAAGCCCCCATGTTTCCGTTGTGGACCTATGGCTATTGGCAAAGCAAGGAGCGTTATAAGACCCAGGACGAAACAGTTGGCATTGTCAGGAAGTACCGTGAGCTGGGTGTGCCATTGGACGGTATCATCCAGGACTGGCAATACTGGGGCAACAACTACCTGTGGAATGCCATGGAATTTCTGAATGTGGATTTCTACAATCCGCAAAAAATGGTTCACGAGGTGCACCAACTGAATGCCCACATGGCCATTTCGATCTGGAATTCGTTTGGTCCGATGACTAAGCCCTATAAAGAGCTGGAAAAAATTGATGCGCTCCTGAATTTTAAAACCTGGCCCGAATCGGGGTCCGAAAAATGGCCTCCAAATCAGGATTACCCGTCGGGAGTCAGGGTTTATGATCCCTATAATCCCGAAGCACGCAATATATACTGGAAATACCTGAACAAAGGTATCTTCTCACTGGGCATGGATAGCTGGTGGATGGACTCGTCGGAGCCCGACCATATGCAGTTCAAACCTTCGGATCTTGATAATAAAACACATCTGGGTTCATTCCGGAAAGTACGCAATGCCTTTCCGTTAATGACGGTTGGAGGAGTGTATCAACACCAGCGCGAAGTTACATCAGACAAGCGCGTGTTCATCCTGACCCGTTCGGCATTTGCCGGGCAGCAACGTTATGGTGCCAATACCTGGTCGGGTGATGTAGTGTCGTCATGGAAAGCACTTAGAAACCAGATTTCGGCAGGGTTGAATTTTTCACTCTGTGGAATCCCTTATTGGAACAGCGATATCGGGGGATTCTTCCTGTGGGATTTTAAGGATCCACTTAAAAATGTTGATTATCGTGAATTGTATGCAAGGTGGATTCAGTTTGGCACCTTCTGTCCGATGATGCGCTCGCATGGTGCCGATGCACCAAGGGAAATATACCAGTTTGGCACCCGGGGTGACGACATTTACGATGCCATTGAGAAATACATTAACCTGCGCTACCGGCTGCTGCCTTATATCTATTCCACATCGTGGTCGGTCACCGCTGAGCATTCGAGCATGATGCGTGCCCTGGTGATGGACTTTGCCGAAGACAGCCGGGCGCTGGAACTCGACAACGAATATATGTTCGGAAAATCCATTCTGGTGTGTCCGGTTACAGACCCCTTGTATTCCAAAACAACCGTCCGGGGAAGCGACACGTTGAGTGTAGCAGATTTCAGTATTGTTAAAAAGCAGGAGGTTTATCTTCCGAAAGGTGTGAACTGGATTGATTTTTGGACAGGAGAAAAGATTCACGGCGGTCAGGTAGTCAGTAAAGACGTGCCTGTTGATATGATCCCGCTTTATGTGAAAGCGGGGTCCCTTATTCCTATTGGCCCACGGGTTCAATATGCCACGGAGAAAAGCTGGGACAACCTTGAGATACGAATCTATACAGGTGCTGATGGCACGTTTACCTTGTATGAAGATGAGAACGACAATTACAATTATGAAAAGGGAATGTATTCAACCATTACCTTCACCTGGAAGGATAAGAACAAAATACTCACCATTGGGGACCGTCACGGATCATTTCCCGGGATGCTTGCTGAAAGGAAGTTCCATATTGTGCTGGTAAACCAACACAAAGGAACCGGAACTGAAATGACAGAAAGGATTGACTATACTGTGAACTATAATGGGAAGAAACAGATAATCAGGCTCTGACCATTGACTTAAATTGCCGGAAAATGGACAAAGGTAATTAAGAGTAAATAATACTTTTAAAAATCTTTCATTAGGTGTGGAAAAATTGTAAAATCAGGTATTTTAACACTTAATGAAACAAATTTGATAGTTAATGAAATATTTTTAACAGGGTTTAAAATTGAATGGGCGTACATTTGATTGAGCCTAACAAAAGAACACGTTATTGCATTGCTTTTTTACTAATTCATTAACCTGAACTAAACTAATAAATTATGAAAAGAAACCCCGCAAAAAACGCTTCTTTCCCTTAAACCAAAAGGCCGCTAATTCCTCCGAACCTTTCTGTTTTCCGGCAGCACTGCTCGCACCCTTATCCCGGATCACATAAAGGCTGTCTTATCCTGTCCGTTCTGACAGCGGTTCCGGAGTTTCCGGCACATACTGTTTCGAGAACCATGATGAGATTCGACTTTATAGCTACTCTTTCGTGTCCACAGGCACCTGGCAATGCCGAACGGCATGCAATTCTTATCGGAGTCCCCGGCAAATAATCTTTCAATACATTCAGGCTTTGGGTTTAAGATATTTAATTGAGGATGCAAATTTGGTCCGCCTGCTCAGACAAGGGGACACAAAGGCCTTTGAGCTTATTTTTAATAAGTACAAGGAAAAGCTTTATTTTTATGTATTGGGCTATGTTCATTCCCCTGAAGAAACGGAGGAAATAATTCAGAATTTGTTTATAGCGCTTTGGGAAAACCGCAGCAATCTCGATGAATCGCAATCACTGAAGTGCTATCTATACAAAGCTGTTACCAACAAAGTATATAATTATTTCAAACACGAAGCCGTTCAAAAGAAATATGTTGAGCATATGGCCAGTCAACCATGCGATGACGAGAATCTGTCACTGAATGGCCTGTATTACCGCGACCTGAAAGGCTCATTGAAGACGCTCATCGATTCGCTTCCGGAAAAACAACAGATGATATTCAAGTTAAGCCGTAACCAGGGACTTTCGTACCAGGAAATTGCTGACCACCTCGGCCTGTCGGTACGCTCTATCGAAAACCAGGTATACCGGGCGCTGAAATGCATAAGGGAAAATCTCAGGGAACAGCAGTTGCTGACAAAATGATCACAAAAATCATTAACCTTACTACTTATTGTCTGACAGGTTATTGGAAAGTAATTTTATGTTTTTTTAACAATTGAATGAGTACCCCCCGCCAGAAGGTTGTAATAGGTTAAACGGTAAAAGTATTACAACTATCACAGAGATATAATGGAACTGCTTAAATATAAAGAACTGCTTCATAAGTACAGAAAGCGGGCGTGTACCGCCGAAGAATTAAACGAGCTGTATTTATGGGCAGCTGATCAGGGCAATGAGGAACTCATCAAGGAAGTGTTATATGAAGAGTTGGATCAATTCCAACCCGGACAATCAGCAGCAGTGAATGTTGATTTTGATAACATTTACCGGAACATAACTTCTCAAATAAATTCAGACGCACGGAATAGTTCCGGTAATCATCTTCTCCCTGACAAAGAGAGCCGGAATTGGAAGCAAATTATACGTATTGCCGCCATTTTTATCCTGGCATTTACCATTGGAGGTGTCTTGTCTTTTTTCCTCTTTAATCGTCCGGAGCAACCCCTTACCGTTACCTACAATGAAATTATCGCCCCGCTGGGCGCCAGATCGGAGGTGATACTGCCCGACGGTTCAAAGGTATGGCTTAATGCCGGCAGTAAAATCCGTTACCAGGACGCGTTCAACAAAAAGAACAGGGATATCTTTCTCGAAGGCGAAGCTTACTTTGTTGTAGCCAAAAACAAGCAATTGCCATTCAATGTAGAAACTGCTGACCTGAATGTAGTTGCACTGGGTACCGAATTCAATGTTAAGGCATACAGCGATGAAGATGTGGTAGAGACCACCCTTATTGAAGGAAAGGTATCCATTTGGCGTAATGAGAGTATGTTAAAAAAATCCGATATCGTCTTGCTCGAGCCAAACCAAAAGGCTGTTTATGTAAAAGAAAACAGGAAGCTAACGGTTGAGGACATGAAAGCTATCCGCGAATCCAAACCCGAGGTGATTAAACTTAAGAAAACTACGGTTTACGTTACAGCCGAGGTCAATCCTGCCCCTGTTATTTCGTGGAAAGATAACAAACTGGTATTTAAAGGCGAGGAGTTAAGCGACCTGTTGGTTAAACTGGAGCGGAAATACAATGTCACCTTTGTTTATGAGTCGGCTAACATAAAACAATTCCGCTTTACCGGAACACTTGAAGACGAAACCCTGACACAGGTTTTGGACTTTATAAAACTCTCGGCGCCAATCGATTATGAACTGGAAGGTAAAACGGTAAAAGTTTTCGAGAACCGTGAAATGACCAAGAAATTCAGCAACCATTTGAAAAAGAAATGAAAACAATAAACCAATATAATACCTTTTTATTAACCCTTTAAAACTTAAAAACATGCTAAAAACAAAAAAAAGGGAATGGACCGCTACATCCATTCCCCGTTCTGATTAAGTCAAACATCTTTCATGACAGTGGATTATGAAAAACTAACTGCACAATTAATGTTTAACGCTAAAAACAAATCAAAACTATGAAAAACTATTTTTTTGATGAAGTTTTCTTGCAAAAAAGAAAACTAAAAAAACTAATCCTGATTATGAAACTAACTACACTATTTTCAATTGCCTTATCCTTAAATGTTTGGGCATCTGTGTATTCACAAAATACCAGGTTCACCCTCGATTTAAATGGAAAAACGGTACGTGAAGTTTTTCAGCTCATTGAAGAACAGAGTCAGTTCAGGTTCTTTTACAACGACGATTTCAGTTATATCGACAACGTTGTAAGTATGGACGTGAAAAATGAAAATGTTGAAGAGATCCTGGAAAAACTTTTCGAAACTTCCGACATCACTTACAAGGTTTTCAATGACAACCTTGTTGTATTAACGCCCAAAGCCGGCCTTCAGCAGGTTAACTTAAAGGGTGTCATTACTGATCAAGCAACAGGAGACCCCTTGCCCGGAGCCAATGTTCAGATTAAGGGTACCACCCGTGGCGTGGTGGCCGACCTGAACGGCCGGTATTCCATCGAAGTGAATACGGGTGATGTGTTGGTTTTCAGTTTTATCGGGTACCTGCCCGAAGAAGTTCCTTTCCAGGGACAGGCTGAATTAAGTTTAGCGCTGACCCCCGACGTTCAGAGCCTCGACGAAGTTGTGGTTATCGGATATGGTACTGCCAAAAAAAGTGACATTACCGGATCTGTTGTTACCGTGAGCACTGAAGACATGATGAAAAAAGCTCCTACAAACATTCTGCAGGGTCTGAAAGGTATGGCTGCCGGTGTTGTAGTAACAGCACAGGATGGCGCTCCCGATGCCAACAGCGCTGTTTACATCCGCGGTATTGCAACCATCAACGGTACTTCCAAACCACTGTATGTTGTTGACGGTGTACCGGTGGGTGACAATGCCAATTTTTTGAATCCGAGCGATATAGAGCGTATTGAAGTTTTGAAAGAT
>JAFGVG010000446.1 GCA_016938095.1 Bacteroidales bacterium | reverse complement strand
ACGATTCATCACGGCGCGGAAGTTTTATGGCCTGGCCCTGCATTTATTGTGCGATTTCAACATCAAAAAGGGCATTGATACCAATAGGAATTAGTGGAATATGAAAACGTCAGATTTCTGTTTGTTTAGTGTGATTTTAGTAATGACAGCTTTTTTATCTGGCTGCGAAAAGCCATTTGTCAGACTGACCGATGAAAATGCACAATATGGCGATCTTGAAGGTCATTTAAAGATCGAAACATCGCAGGCTACCTATTATTTCAATAAATCAGGAGGTGGGTTCAGCGGAATAGTCGACCTTGACGGTAACGATTGGGTTGGTCATAGCGAGGCTCCAAAAGCTTCAGGCATGTGGCGTGGATTGCCCAACACAAATATCCCGGGTTGGCGGCCCGAACAATCAGGCACGGAAACCAAAATCGTAGTGAACGAAAGCGATAGGTTGACGATTACCTGTGAGAAAAATAATTATAAATGTAACTGGACATTCTATCCTGACCGGGCAATGATGACCATAATAGCGGCTGACAGCAATTATTATTTCTCATACGAAGGCGCCCCCAATGGAAAATTTGAGCCGTCAACCAGTTACCTTTTCCGTCCCGATTTGGCTAAACGGCACTTTTTAGGGCAACCTACGGATGAAACAGACATTCGCGCACTTCCGTCAGAAGATTGGGAGTGGTGTTTTTTCGGCGATTTGAATACAAAGCGTTCCTTTTTTCTTGTCCATCACGAAGATGATTCGATACCGGATTATTATCGCCCGATGGAAGGAATGACCGTATTTGGATTTGGCCGTACAGGTAAGGCCGATGAAAACCTGACTCATGTCCCGCAGAGTTTTACCATCGGGTTTTGCGAGGATACCGCCTATCAGGTTGTTTCTTCCAGGATAAGAACCATTGCAAAGAATTTTGAAAGGGTTGAATAATATATCAACAGTTAAGAAAATAGATATAAAGACGATTATTAATCAGAAGATATGAACAATGACTTAAAAATTCCAATGTACGTAACGATTGTAAACTCAATCATCGACCGGATCCAGAAGCGGGAGTTGGAGCCGGGGGAAAAGATTCCATCCGAGAATGAGATCATTCGGGAATACAATGTAAGCAATACAACGGCACGAAAAGTTTTACAGGAGATCGAAGGTGGAGGTTGGGCTGTAAAGGTCAGAGGGAAAGGCACTTTTGTGAAAGATTTTGTTGTTGAAAGGGCTGCAACCAAAATCCTGAGTTTTACAAAGAACATGAGAGACCAGGGACTGGCGCCAACGACCAAACTTTTAAAGAAGGAGCTTCTTGATACAGATGTTTTAATAACCGTTTCGGGGAAACGCTATACAATTCGCAAACCAGTCTGTAAAATTCAACGGTTACGGTTTGCCAACGATATCCCTATGATGGTTGAAACAAGGTACATTTCGCAACTATACTGTCCGGACATTATGAAATTCAATTTGGAAGATTCGCTTTATGATATTTATCAGCAGGAGTATCATTTAAGCATTACAAAAATTGAACAGGATCTTAGCGCCGTATTCCTTAATGAGGAATCGAAAATAAATTTCAAAGTGAAAGACGATATTCCCGGAATTAAAGTTGACGGAGTGACCTTTTGCGGAAAAGATATGATACTGGAAGGCGAAGAATCCATATACCGGGGAGATAAATACAAATTCTCAGTACAGGCAGTACCATAAATTTGAACAAAATTAAATTTCAAAAATGAAAAAATATTCAATTGATTTTTTGTCCTCACTTTATACAACCATGTATAAAATTAGAAATTTCGAGGAACAGGGCATCAAACTATACCGGCAGGGGCATATCCGGGGATATTTCCATCCCTATTGGGGGGAAGAAGCAATTGCCACGGGAGTATGTTCGGCCATGAACCCTGATGATTATATAACAAGCACACACCGGGGACACGGGCATTGTTTGGCGTGGGGCGCCGATCTCAACCGGATGTTTGCCGAATTGCTTGGGAAGAAGGCCGGGTATTGCAAAGGGCTTGGCGGATCCATGCACATTGCAGATTATTCAAAAGGAAACCTGGGCGCCAATGGGATAGTCGGATCCGGTACCCCAATCGCAGTGGGCGCTGCACTCGGGGCATCTATCCGGGGAGAGAAAAAAGTCGTTGCGACCTTTGTTTCCGATGGCGGCTCAAACATTGGATCTTTCCTGGAAGGATTAAACCTCGCTGCTGCCTGGAAATTGCCTGTAATCTTTGTCATCGAAAACAATCAATATGCGGTTTCCACTCCTATTGAGGATTCGACCGGTGAAACCCAATTATACAAGCGGGGCATTGGCTTTGGTGTCGAAAGTGTACGGATCGACGGGAACGATGTGTTGCAGGTTTACGAGACTGCAAAAGCTTTTGTTGATCGTTGCAGGAAGGGCGAAGGGCCTTTTCTGATCGAAGCGGTAACCTTCAGGAAAAGCGGTCACCATGTGAACGATCCTGGATTGTATTTACCGAAAGAGAAGGTAGAATATTACGAAAAACACGACCCGTTGAAAATTGGCGCAGAATATCTCAGGAATGCCGGGCTAAGTGATGAGCAGCTTGCTGAACTTCAAGACAAGGTTATGAAAGAGATTAAAGTAGCTGTTGATTTTGCGGTTAAAGGCGAAGAAATGTCCAAAGAAGAATTTTTAAATTTTGTGGAGGGATATTAAGATGAATGAATCAAATACAGCAGTTGCCACCCGTGAAATCATGTACCGCGAAGCATTGAATGAAGCGCTTAAAGAAGAAATGAGGCGCAATCCGAATGTTTTTGTTATGGGAGAAGGCATTGCAGAGAGAGGCGGTTCGTATAAGGTAACGGTGGATTTGCTCGAAGAATTTGGCCATAAAAGAGTGATTGATACGCCGATTTCTGAAAATGGCTTTACCGGCACCGGCGTGGGAGCCGCATTGACGGGAATGCGGCCGGTAGTGGAAATCCTTTTTATTGATTTTTCCCTGCTGGTGTTGGATCAGATTATTAACCAGGCGGCAAAATTTAAGTTTATGTCGGGAGGAACTGCACGGGTTCCCATGGTATTACGGACCCAGGGCGGCGTTGGTAACGGATTGGCCGCACAGCATTCGCAAAGTCTTGAGATGTTGTTCTATCACATCCCCGGTCTTCGGGTGGTTATGCCTTCGGATGCTTACGATGCTAAAGGTTTGTTGAAATCGGCCATTCGTTGCGACGATCCGGTCATTTTTCTGGAACATAAGTTATTATACATGAACAAAACGGACGTGCCAGAAGAAGAATATACGATCCCGCTTGGTCAGGCCAAAGTAAAAAAGGAGGGAAAAGACCTCACGATTATTGCCTGGTCGGGCATGGTGCCAAAAGCACTCGAAGCGGCCCATATTCTTGCCAGTCAGGGGATTGATGCAGAAGTGGTTGATCCGAGAACTCTGGTGCCCTTGGATAAAGAGACCATCCTGAACTCTGTAAGAAAGACAGAACATGTGTTGATCGTGCAGGAAGCCGTAAGGCGCGGAGGGGTTGCTTCAGATATTTCTTCCATCATTCAGGAACAAGCATTTGATTATTTGGATGCGCCTGTGAAAATTCTTGGGGGCTTAAACATTCCCTGTCCTTTCAACCTAAACCTGGAAGAATTGATTATCCCTCAGGTGGACGACATTGTGAAAGCGGCGAAAGAAGTTGTGTATAAGGGTTGACGTTAAAATTTTAAAATAGTTTATTATGCCATTGACAAACATGTCGCAAATGCTGACAGATGCCAGAAAAGGCAACTATGCGGTTGGCGCATT
>JAFGVG010000445.1 GCA_016938095.1 Bacteroidales bacterium | reverse complement strand
TGGCCTTACCTGAGACCTCAGACGCATCAGCAAAACTGGATTGGCCGACCCCGCCTGATCTGTTTCCAAAACTGCACAAACGCTGATATAACCAATCTGCACCTGCTGAACCATGCTTCGTGGTGTTTGCATATCCTTTACAGCAAAGATGTTGTGGTAAGAAACCTCAACATCAGGGCGGCGCATAACATACCCAGTTCCGATGGCATTGACCTCGATTCGGGCAGTGAGATTTACGTGTCGAACTGTGATATTGATGTAAACGATGATTGCATATCCATAAAGGCAGGTAAGGATTCAAGCGGTCTTGCTGTTAACAGGCCATGCGAAAATATCATTATTGAAAATTGCCGGTTTGGCTATGGGCATGGGGGAGTGGCTTGCGGAAGCGAAACCTCCGGGGGAATAAGAAATGTGTTGGTGAAAAACTGCATAGCGGATTCAGGCAACTGGGCCCCCATCCGGTTTAAAACCCAACCCAGCCGGGGTGGCTTTGTCGAGAATGTGACTTTTGAAAACATTACCATGGTGGATGCCAAACAGGCATTTGAGATGCTCATGGCGTGGCGTATGGTTCCGCCCGTGCTGCCACCTGCCAAAGTATTACCTGTTTTTAGAAATATTACCCTTAAGAATGTAACCGGAAAAGTAGAACGCCTGGGTGTCATACATGGTTTGAAAGACAGTCCTGTTACCGGCGTAAAATTCATCAACTGTCGCCTCACCGCCCAAACCGGTTTGAAGGTTGAAAATGCCGTTAACATTGATTTCAGCGGTCTGCATGCAACTGTTGAAGAAGGGGAATTAATAAAAACTGAATGACTTTTCCGGGGTCGGACCCCGGAAACAACCGGAAACAATATTAATAGGTTTGCTTCGTAATTTCATTAAGGATAATGTTTTTTAACCCCTTACAATCTTTCAGCATCAGATCAGTTACTTTTTCCGCTGAAATCAACGGTGCGGTTCCCGCTCTCATCATCTCCACGTTCCGTAATTCAATGCCTTTGACATCAATAAGCATCATGGCTGGCCGGGTTTCTGTTTCCAGAAAACCGACTTTCACATTGTTCATTTCCATGTTTTTCACATGCCTGATGAAGAAACCATAAGCCGGGATAATGCCGAATTTCTGGGGTTCGGGATAGGCTTTCTCGTATTCCGGAACGCTTTCGGGTATTTTGTCGGTTTCGGAATTGATGGGCTTGTACCAGATGGATATGTTGCTTAACCGGATGTCCTCGATGTCATGCCCCGGAAGTCCGCTGATGATGGATGAGAAACGCGAATCGGCATTGTAAATCACCACGTTGTCGATGCTTACCCTGCGCAGTTCACCAATGGTGGCATCGGCTGGTCCGCGCATACGCCCTCCCAAACGCAGGAAGAAAGGTGAGTTAATAATGTCGTTCATCACCAGGTTGCTGATGGCAATGTCCTCGAGCAGTCCGCCGTCCACTGTTTCCAGGGCCAGGCCCCGGCAGTGTTGGAAGATGCAATTGGAAATGGTTATTTTTTTGAATCCTCCGTTTGATTCGGTGCCAAATTTAATCCTTCCCGTAGGTCCTTCGTGGTCGGGCACCAGGTGTCCTTCGTTTTTACGGTATGTACCGTCGATCAGCGATCCCCTGTCGAATCCGGTAACCTGGCAATTGGTAATGGTTACGTTTTCGGTGGCACGCGCATAGCCTAGGGCATAGGAGCTTTTCAGGCATAAGGCATCGTCCCACGGCGAATTGATGGTGCAATTGGATATCCGCACGTTTTTGCAGCAGTCCACGTCAATGCCGTCGCGGTTGGTGTCAATCTTCAGGTTATCGATGGTAAGGTTATCCACGCCGGTGGCCAATATGGCGAAATGCCCACCGTATAACATAGTGAAGTCCTTAAGTATTACATTACGGCAGTTTTTGAGGGCAATGGCCTTGTTACCGATGGGCGAGCGGTGAGGACCTTCACGCGTGAGGCCCTTTCCATAAATGGTTCCGGGTCCTAATATGGAAATGTTAACCAGGTCTTCGCCCCATATCAGGCTGTTATGCCAGTGGCTGTGTCCGAAATCCTGGTAGTGCAGCGAATCACCCCATTTATTTGGTTCCGGTGCATCGTAACCGGTTTCGCCCTGCGGATCGGCGGCCAGAATAGTGGCGCCCTGATCGAGGTAAAGCGAAATGTGACTTTTAAGCCTGATGGAATAGCTTGCATAGGTGCCAGCCGGAAAATAGACCGTTCCGCCACCTGCTTGTGATGCGGTTTCGATGGCTTTATTGATGGCATCGGAATCAATGGTTTTGCCATCGCCCCTGGCGCCAAAATCTGCTACATTGTAACGGTTTGCGGATATGTCAATGGTTAGAATAATAGTGAGAAAAAGCGCATATAAAGTCTTCATAACAGGATGATTTTTAAATGATCAAATATGGATAATTAAGAAGGAAACCATACAGCATGAGCTGCACAGGCAGAAAGCGATTGTTTTTTTATGGCCGGTTTATTCTCTCCAACGGGGTTAAGGTGACGGGCCCGGTCAATCCTGCAGGAAATGGTTTCCATTGTGCGGTTGAAAACAAACCATCGGTTCCGGTGTTTTCACGCCTGTTAGCCGGAAAGTTCACATTGTGAAACTTCTTATAAACCATGCCTTTTTTCTCCATGTCAATGATACGGTTGGCCATACGGTTGGCGATCACAATGTCGATCCGGTTCTTTTTCTTCAATATTGTGGCATCAACTACCACGCTGAAGTCGGGGCCAATGAGCGTTGCCACAGGTTCACCATTAATCAGCACATCGGCACAATCGTATACCTTACCCAGGCTGAGCAGGTAGTAGTCTGCCTTAACAGGTGGTCTGCGAAAGGATGTTGTATACCTGGCCAAACCTGAAAAAGATTTGGTTTCTTCTCCCCAATCTGTCCACGAAGTGAGATTGTTAATCTGCCTCCCGGGTGGTATTACCGGTCCGCCGCTCATAAATTCAACCGTCCAGGTTGTCCCGATGGTGGCGGAGGGTCCCGATGGCTGGTAATAAGGAAAAAGCTCACCGGCTGTTTCTTCGGGATATGCCATTACAATTATGCTGGCCGCAGGTTTCAGTCTCAGGTAAATTTCAGGCGTGCCATTTTCATGACGGTGCACGACCGCCTTTCCATGCAAGCCTGTGGCGGCATCGAACAATGCAGCATCAGCAGCATTACACTGCAGCGGTATCCAGCCGTCAAATGCTTGCTGACCGCTGTTGTGTATGAAATACAGGGTGTTGTTGCCTGTTTTCCGGCGTACAAACTGCAATTGTTGGCTGGTAAAGCTTTCACGGCGGACCCCTGCATATTCAAGCATGTCGGAAAGATCTGTGGATAGCAGAAATTTACCGTTTCCATAAACGGCCTGCCGGATGCCGTTTATGCTTGTTTTATCAAATGTAAGCGTGTTCCAAAGATCTGTAAATGCTGCCTGGTATGTTTCATGGTCCTTTAGGCCGGGTACCTCCACGGGAGCCGATTTATAAAACACTACGGTAGCCCCAGATTTTACCAGGTCAAACAGGCATTGCCAGGTTTTGAAGGGCATATACCGGCAATCGGGGATGACGATGGTCTGATAAGTTGCACCGGTGGTCCGGATCAAGTTATCTTGAAAGTTGGTTTGCTGCAATTGCCGGTCGGAGATAAAATCAAACGCGTAACCTTGTTCCGGCATTTGCCGGGCACAGCTTTCAAATCCTGTGCCATGAAACTCCTTTTCCATACCGTCGAAATGTCTGAGGAGCCTATCACCGCGGTCAGAGAGTCTGTCGGCTAACGGGTAATAAAGCAGTATGTCGTTATCGGCCTGTCCTTGTTGCAAAAACGATTGCGTGCGGGTAATATAGCCGTTTAAAGCCGGGAATTGCTCCCACATGGGGTTGGTTGGCTGAAAGTGAACGGCTGCGTAAAACAGCCATCCGGGCCAGGGATCAGTAACGGGAGAATAAGCTGTTCCGTGATAGATAAGGTGGTTCACACCCCCCAGGAAGTATTTGTCTGCCGCCGTTTTTACATCAGCCAGGGTGGAAATAAAGTGATCGTTGAGCCAGGTGGCGGCTTCGGCTGATATCAGCCTTTTTCCGGTAACATGACCTGCCGAGGTGGCAAATTTAAACCTAAGCAGGTCGCTCCCTTCTGTTTCGGGAATATCGGAGGCGGCATACAAATCGAGTATGTTGGCCGGGGAACCGTGGGCCTGGTTGCGTGTAAGGGCACCCTGTTCGTTTGTCCATTGGTGCCAGGGCTGTGTAAAGTTGTCCAGCAACAGTTCGCCGATGGTCAGGCGGTAATCGTATATGACACGTGACACTTTTAAGCCTGAATCATTCAACAGCAAAGCCGGCAGGTATTGGAACAGGTCGTAACCGCGACGTATAGAAAACTCTTCAGGTAACGAGGAGGTCCAGTCGGCCTGCCCGTAAGCGTCATCTACCTCATAGGAATCGTTGAACATGCAGCGGATGCCGCTGATATCGATACCGGCAAAAGCTGAGTCGAAGTGTTGCAAGTACTGCATCAGCGCTGGTTTTGCAAAGTGATCGATGGCAAAACCTTCGGCGCCGGGTGCGGCCCGCTCAACCATTTTCCCATGAGCAGCGTAAAACAGGGCGATTACCTTCCAGTTGCCCCGGGGAGCTGTCCAGTTTAGTTTTCCGTTTTCATTTACTTTTGAGGTAAGATCAACCGCGGTGCCGGCACTATCGTAAGCCATTACCCTGAAGGGTTTTAGCTGGTCGGATTTCCTTACCTGGTCAATTACCGGTGAATGAAGGGCTACAGTACGGATATACTGCTCTGTGTAGCGCAGGTTGCCGGTTACCGATTCACCCTCCTGCAGATCATACGACAGGTGAACCACATGTTTTGAAGCGTTTTGGGATGTTACCCAACTACCGCCAAAGGGCCATCCGGTTCCATTGGCCATATCAATGCCGATGTTGAGGTCTTTGGCCTTCTTCAGGGTATACTGTAACGCCTGAATCCACTCGGTTCCGAGGTAGGGCAGGTATTGATCTTCGGTACCTCTGACGCCATAAATGGGGACAATCTCAAGTCCGCCCAGTCCGGCTTTTGCGTATGTTTCCATAAGCCTTCCCAGGTTTGCCGTATCCACGGCATTTCCCAACCACCACCAACGGGTCCAGGGTTTGTTTTCGCTGGTAATATTGGGCCATTCAGCTTGTGAAAACGCACTCGGGAGTGAGGTTATAATTAAGAGAAGAATAATATACCATCGTTTCATAGCACAGGGACAATTAGGACAAATAAGACAATAATGTAAAACACGAAGTACCAAAATTTGAAAGGCAACAACCAACCCTCCTTCGCTGAACCTGCCTGCCGGCAGGCAGGGCTTCGGCGGGCCAGGCGGCTAATAGCTAACGGCCAACAGCTAATAGCTAACAGCTTTTTTAAAACATCACCGCGCTGTCGTTGATTACAAAAGGATGGTTTTTCAGCATTTTAATGATTTC